>NZ_JALBHA010000090.1:0-16576 GCF_023006445.1 Bradyrhizobium sp. SHOUNA76 | reverse complement strand
TGCCGAGCGCGTTGCCGGGCAGCTCAAGCAGCTCGGCGGCACGGTCGAGATCCTGCAACCCACCGACATCTATCGCCTCGACGATACCCCCGAGAAGATCGGACCGGCCGTCACCACCATCGACGCGCTGGCCCGCGCACTCCGTCTCAGCAAGACCGAGCACGCGCATCTGAAGGCGCTGGCCCGCGACGGGGCAAGAAGCCCGTTCACACGCGAAATCGTGCCGCCGCCTATCCGGCGGATGATCGAGAGCCTGCCTCAGCCGGCCTATATCACCGGCCGTCGCTGGGACGTGCTGGCCTGGAACGATGCAGCCGAGGACATCTTCGCCTTCGGGCAATTGACGGAGCAGGATCGCAACACGCTGCTGCTGGTCTTGACCAACAAGCAGACGCGAAAATTCTACGGCGCGAGCTGGACCGACGTCGCCAAGAGCATGGTTGCGATGTTTCGCGCCACTCACGACGTCTGGGCCGGCGATCCCGCCTTCACCGAGCTGCTGATGCGGCTGCGCCAGGGCAGTCCGGAATTCGTCAAATGGTGGGAAGCTCACGACATCCGCAGCACCATGTCCGGCCTCAAGACCATGAACCATCCGACCAGGGGCGTGCTCCGGTTCGAGCACACCAGCTTCCAGGCCAATGACGATCCCGCGCTGAAGCTGGTGATCTATACGCCGGTGTGAGGTGTCTTACGGCGACGGCGCGGCGGCGGGCGTTGTGGCGGCGTTCGGCACCGTGGCGGGCCAAGGGCTGATCGGGCTGAGCGTCGACAAGGCGCACGATGACTTGAGCTGGGTCCATGCGGACGTGAGGCCCGTCAAGTCGATGTCGAATTTCGTCGTGTCCGTCTTGTCGTCCGGCATCGTCGTGGTTTCGCGGACATGCAGGGCGCGGGACGCTAACATCGACTTGACCGTGTCGGAGTCGATGCTTCCCCGCCAGAGCTCGTACTTGCCGGACCGCACTGGAGATCCTCCGGCCACCTTGCCCATCGCCACATCCGCGGTCATCAGGATCGTGCTTTTTCCGGCGGCCGCCTCGTCGATCTCGCCCGCGAATGTCAGCGGCACGCGCTTGCTGCTTTCGCAAGACAGCCGCCACTCCATCGTCCGGAACGAGGTGCCGTTCTCCTTCTTCATCACCGCGACCTTTTGGACGAACGGCCGCGCTTGCTTCTCCAGCCTCCACGTCGTCTCGGCCAGCGGCCGCGTGTCGATGCCGAAACGATGGAGCTCGAGCCGCGTCAGCACGTGCAGGCTTTCGAACTTGACGGTGCGGATCAGAGCATCAAGCTCGCCGCTGATTCCCATCGCCGCAATGAACGCGGCGCGGTCGCGGTCGGCGCGGGCGATCCGGCGCCGCCTTGCCTCTGCGACCACCTCCGGAGGTGGATCCCCTCGAAAGCGGAGGATCAGCCTGGAGTTATGGACTGCCAGCGCGGCATCGGGCGCAACCTCGCGCGAGGTCGCGCCGAGAAACAGATAACCGCAGGCCGAGTTGCACATCGCATGGTAGGTGGTGAGGTCGGCCTCGACCTCGCCGGTCGTGGTCTTGATCTTCAGGCAGGCGGCGTCCACCTGCGTGCCCGCGGCGCACGCCGTCGCGGTCGTTCGGCCAACCCGCGCGACCGCCTTGCGGCTGCGCAGCAGCCGGCCGATCAGATAGGACTGCTCCACGTTTCCGCCGGGCGAATGAAGGTAGATCGGTCGCTGCGTGTCCTTGACGCCGGCGAGGAAGCGGCGAACGCGGGACGCGGCGTCCTGGTCGATCTGGCCCTCAATCGCGATCCAGCGATCGCAGCCCGGCCCGCACGCGTCGGGAGCACCCTTGGCCAGATAGATCGTCAGCGTGGAGGCAAATCCGGCTTTCTCGGCCGGCGGTCCTGCTGCGTGCAACGCGCCGGGAATCGACAGGCAGGCCAGGAGAAACAGGACTCGGACGAGCATGAACTGTCAGACCACGAGGTGCATACCAACACCGACGCTATACGACGATCGGCGCCTTCACAACTTGCGGTAGCGTCTCGGGCCGCGTTTATTTTGCCGACATGGTGCGTCGGGTTCGAGCAACACGAGCATAGGCCGACGATGACCCCGACTGAAGTTCGTGATTTGAGCGCCGCTGCAGGGCAGCGTCAGTTCGCTCCCACCAGCGTCGGAAGGCGGGGAGTGGAGCAATCCGGCGCGTGGCGTGCGCCGGCGGAACCTTAACGCCTTCATGAAGTTATCGGACGCGCGGGTGCCGATTTCTCGCTGGCGTCGTCGTCGGCTCGAAGCGGACATCACGTCGCAAGCTTGCTTTGAAACGCGATTTGGTCAAACGAGCAAAGTGTCGGGGGGAGTCAGATGACAACGGCGGCCGGGGAGACCTCGACCGATCGCAATGCCGTCTTGGCCGCACTGGGCGACTACATCCGAGAGATCGCTAACCCTGACCATCTTGCTTATGCTGCGGCAGAGTTGCTTGGCCGCAGTCTGAAGGTGAGCCGGGCAGGCTACGGCACGGTCGATACATCGGCCGAGACCATCACCATCGTTCGCGACTGGAACGCGCCGGGAATCTCCAGCCTGGCAGGGGTGCTGCGCTTCCGCGACTACGGCAGCTACATCGAAGATCTGAAGCGCGGCGAGACCGTCGTCTGCGCCGATGCGGAAAAAGATCCCCGTGTCGGCGACCGGGCCGGGGCTCTCGAGGCCATCTCCGCGCGCGCGCTCGTCAACATGCCGATCTCGGAGCCCGACGGGGTCGTGGCGCTGCTGTATCTCAACAACGCCGCGCCCCGCGAATGGAGCCGCGAAGAGCTGGAGCTCATCCGCGACGTTGCCGAGCGCACGCGCACCGCGGTCGAGCGTCGCCGTGCGGAGACGGCCGTGCGGGAGAACGAGGCCCGGCTGCTCTTCCTGGACGCACTGAACAAGGAGACGGCCAAGACCCGCGATGCCGATGGCGTGATGGCGGTGACGACCAGGATGCTTGGTGAGTACCTCGGCGTTGCCAATTGCGCCTATGCCGACATGGACCCGGACCAGGACGGCTTCACCATTCGCGGGGATTGGGCCGCGCCCGGCGCGATGCATATCCTTGGCCACTACAGCCTGGCTGACTTCGGCACGAAGGCGGTGCGAGAGCTCAGCGCCGGCTGGCCCCTCATCATCAACGACAATCTGAAGGAGATCGCGCCCGAGGAAGCTGCCACGTTCCAGAATATCGGGATCGGTTCGACGATTTGCATGCCTTTGGTCAAGGAAGGGCAGCTCACCGCCTTGATGGCGATCCATCACCGCGACCCGCATCGGTGGACGTCGCGCGAACTCGCCCTGCTCACCGAGGTGACTGAGCGATCTTGGGCGCATATCGAGCGCGTTCGGTCCGAACAGGCTGCCCGGGAAGCAGCCGAGCGGCTGGTGCTCGCGAACAAGGCGGCCGGCATCGGCACCTGGGACTACGATCCGGTCAACGACGTTCTGCGATGGGACAGCCGCTGCAAGGAGGTGTTCGGTCTCTCGCCGGACGCCGACGTCAGCTATGAAGGGTCTTTCCTGCAGGGCATTCATCCCGACGACAGGCAGCGTGCTGACGAAGCCGTATCAGCGGCGCTAAAATCCAATGCTCCGATGGGTTACAACATCGAATACCGAACCGTCGGGATCGAGGATGGTGTCGAGCGCTGGATTGCGGCAACTGGTGAAGCCATCTTTGCCAACGGCCAGGCCGTTCGATTCATCGGGACGGTACTGGATATCACCGCGCAAAAGAAAACCGAGCGTCACCTCAGAATACTGAACGACACAGGTGCGTCGGTCGCCCGTGAACGGGACCTTGAGAAAATCGTGCAAACCGTGACGGATGCCGGCGTCGAGCTGACGGGCGCCCAATTCGGAGCCTTCTTCTACAACGTTCTGACGGCGGACGGCGGCAGCTACATGCTCTATGCGTTGTCCGGCGTGCCGCGATCTGCTTTCGAGAACTTTCCGATGCCCCGGAACACGGCCGTGTTCGGGCCGACGTTCGAGGGCACAAGCGTAGTGAGGTCCGACGACATCCTGCAGGATCCGCGCTATGGCAAGAACGCACCGCGGAAGGGCATGCCCGAGGGCCATCTACCGGTCCGATCCTATCTGGCGGTCCCTGTGATCTCGCGGACGGGCGAGGTGCTCGGGGGGCTTTTCTTCGGTCATGCCGAGGCAGGTAAATTCCAGCGCGAGCATGAGGCCGCGTTGCTCGGAATTGCCGGCCATGCTGCCACCGCGATCGACAACGCCCGGCTTCTGACCCGGCTCGAGGCGCTCAATGCCGAGCTGGAGCAGCGTGTCGCAGATGAGATCGCCGAGCGCATGAAGGCCGAGGAGCAATTGCGGCAATCCCAGAAGATGGAAGCCGTGGGTCAGTTGACCGGAGGCATCGCCCACGACTTCAACAATATGCTGGCCGTGATTCTCGGCAGCTTGAATCTCGCCAAGCGGCGGCTCGGCAAGGGAGAGGTCAACATCGACCGCTTCATCGAGGGCGCCATCGACGGCGCAAACCGCGCGGCCACCTTGACGCAAAGGCTGCTGGCGTTCTCGCGCCAACAACCTCTGGCGCCGGAAGTCGTGGACCTCAACGGGATGGTCGGAGGGATGAGCGAGCTGCTGGAGCGATCGCTCGGCGAGCTTGTTCGCCTCGAAACGGTCCTTGCGGGCGGCCTGTGGCGCGTCAAGGCGGATCCGGCCCAGCTGGAAAGCGCTGTCATCAACCTCGCGGTCAACGCCCGCGATGCCATGCCGAAGGGCGGCCGGCTGACCATCGAGACCAGCAACGCCTCGATCGATCGGAAATTTGCCCGCGAATACGCATTGTCGCCCGGACAGTATGTTCTCATTGCCGTGACGGACAACGGCACTGGAATTCCAGCCGACGTGCTGGGAAAGGTGTTCGATCCGTTTTTCACGACCAAGGTCGTGGGCAAGGGCACCGGCCTCGGCCTCAGTCAGGTCTACGGCTTCGTGCGGCAGTCGGGCGGCCACGTCAAAATCTACTCGGAAGTCGACGTCGGCACCA
Source organism: Bradyrhizobium sp. SHOUNA76 (assembly GCF_023006445.1). NCBI lineage: Bacteria > Pseudomonadati > Pseudomonadota > Alphaproteobacteria > Hyphomicrobiales > Nitrobacteraceae > Bradyrhizobium > Bradyrhizobium sp. SHOUNA76. The sequence goes on along the minus strand of NZ_JALBHA010000090.1, from coordinate 11,534 downwards.
CGGTGAAGATCTATCTTCCACGCTTCGCCGGCGAGGAAACTGCCTCGACTTCGTCGCAAGGCGTGACGCATCCTGGTGCAAGCCTTCAGAGCGAGACCATTCTTGTCGTAGAGGACGATGAGCGGGTCCGCAGCATCTCATCCGAAAGCCTGCGCGAGCTTGGCTATAGGGTGATCGAGGTCGCGAGCGCCATGGAAGCGATCAGGACGATCGAAAATGGCTTCGTTCCGGATCTGCTGTTTACCGACGTCGTCATGCCCGAGATGACCGGCGCCGAACTTGCGGCCGAGCTGTCGAAGCTATACCCGGATCTGAAGGTGCTGTTCACCACCGGCTATACGCGCAACGCGATCGTTCACAACGGCATGCTCGATGCCGGCAAGCATCTGCTTTCCAAGCCCTTCGCGATCGAAGACCTGGCCGCCAAGGTTCGCAATCTGCTCGACGAGGGTTGAAGACGTTTCGGGCGAGGAGAACTCTGCGGTTTGCAAGCCGGCTTCGCAAGCGCTATGCCGGAGCTTTCGGAAGAGCATGGCATGACGATCTCGGATGACGACGACCTCACGCGCCTGAAAGAGATCGGGCGTATCGTCGCCAATACGCTGGAGGCGATGGGGAAAGCGCTTGAGCCGGGCATGACCACCTCCGAACTCGACCTGATCGGGCGAAAGCTCCTGGAGGGCGCCGGAGCGCGTTCGGCCCCGGAGCTCGCCTACGATTTTCCCGGGGCGACTTGCATCAGCGTGAACGAGGAGATCGCTCACGGCATCCCTGGCGAGCGGCGGATCGCGCGCGGCGACCTCGTGAACATCGACGTGTCAGCCGAGAAGAACGGCTTGTTTGCCGATACTGGCGCCTCGTTCGCCATTCCGCCCGCAACCCGCGCTGTCGAACGTCTTTGCAGGGATGGCCGGCGCGCGATGTGGACGGGCCTCCAGCAGGTTGGAGCCGGCAAACCGATTGCCGGCATCGGTCAAGCCATAGGGACGTTTGCGCGCAAGAACGGTTACAGCCTGGTCCGCAATCTCGCCAGTCATGGCGTCGGCCTGTCGCTCCACGAGGAGCCGACCGAGATCGCAACATGGCCCGACCGCTCCGAGCGCCGCCTCATGAACGAGGGCCTGGTGTTCACCGTCGAACCGTTCCTGTCTCTTGGCGCCGAGTGGGCAGAGGATGGCGATGATCCGTGGACGCTCTATAGCAGCCCCGCGGCACCGACCGTCCAGTACGAGCACACCGTGATCGCCACGCGAAACGGACCTTTGATCGTGACGCTGGCGGGTTAAGGTCATCGAGCCCGGAGTCCAATCACGATAGGCGGTCGATGATCTCGAGGAGCCGGTCGCAGGACACCTCGATCCTCCTGAGCGGAGACGTTGCGATGCCCAGCAACAGTCCTGGGCGCGCCGAAGCCTTCGACGCATACCAGAGCGACAGCGGCGTAGGCGCCAGTCCAAGCGGCGCTGCTTCCCTGGCGATGGCAAGATCGGATGCCCGGTCCGGCAATCGCAGCACCGCCGCCAATCCGGCAATCGCAAGGTTTGCGGTGCGTGGGCGAAGGTATTTCAGCAACGCATCGCCTTGCGCGGCGTAGGTGCGCTTCGTGCGTCGCAGATGCCTGAGATAATGGCCGTCGCGCATGAAGTCGGCCGTGGCGAGCTGCACCGCGGGCCCGGGTGCCGGCGCGAGGCACGCCGCAGTCTCGGCAAATCGCGACGCCAGAGCGGCGGGTGCCACGACAAAGCCGAGCCGCAAGGCAGGGGTTATGGTCTTGCTGAAGGAGCCGATGTGAATAACCCGGCCGGCGCGATCGAGCGAGGCGAGCGCCGGCGTGGCCCGGCCCTTGAGTTGAAGTTCGCTGAGATAATCATCCTCGATCACCCATGCCTTGCTTTGGGCCGCCCAGTCGAGCAGGCGCGCGCGCCGTGCCAGTGACAGTGTGGATCCGAGCGGCGCTTGCTGCCCTGGCGTCACGACAACCAGCGCCGCGTCGGGTGCATGTTGCAGGCCGTCGTCGACATCAATGCCATCATCGTCAACCGGGATCGGCACGATCGACAATCCCGCAAGCCCGAGCCCGTGCCGGGTGAAGGGAAAGCCGGGATCCTCCATCCAGACCTTCTGCTTTTGCTCGATGCCGAGGACACGGAGCGTCAGGCCGAGGCCGCCGCTGAAGCCGCTGGTGATGATGATCTGGGACGGCGTGCACTCGATCCCGCGCGCCAGCGCAAGGTAGGCCGCGATCTCATCTCGCAAGTCCGGCTCGCCGCGCGGATCGGGGTAAATGGCAGGCGCGCTCATTTCGGCACGAACCGCCCGCGCGCGCATTCGCGCGAGCAGCGTCGCAGGAAAAGTCTCCTGTGAAGGCACGCCCATCTGGAAGATCGCCGGGCCCGCCGTGAGCTCCTGGTACATTTCCATGAATGAGCCGGGGGCGGGAGCCTTGTCCCGCCGCACGGGGAAGCGCGGCCGGTCGGCGACATGCGTGCCTGTCGCGCGGGCTGCGACGATCAGTTGGGCGGATGCGAGCTTTTCATAGGCTGAGCGCACGGTGCCGCGCGCAACGCCAAGCTGAGCGGCCAAGTCCTGCCATGAAGGAAGGCGTGCGCCCGGTGCGAGCACGCCGCTTTCAATGGCGGCCCTGATCCCTTTGTGGATCTGCTCTGCCAGCGGTGTCTTCGCGGACCGATCGAGCTCCAGCCGCAGCGGTTTGGACATGGTTCTTGGTACACGATTTTCGTGGGTTCTTGGTTCTTTTTTATGAACCAGAGCGAGGGCATTTGAGGAGGGAAAGGGGGAGTGCTTGCCCCTCGATCATCAAGGAGAAAGCGGATGAGTGAACGCCTCAACTACAACCACATCGCACCGGCAGGCGTGAAGGCGCTTGGCGGCGTCTATGGCTACGTCATGCAGAGCGGGCTTCCCGCGACGCTGGTGACCCTCGCTTACTTGCGCATCTCGCAGATCAACAATTGCGCCTACTGCCTCGACATGCACACCCGCGACTTGCTCAAGAGCGGGGTGAAGGTCGAAAAGCTCGCGCTGGTCCAGGCATGGGCTGAGGCCGGCGATCTCTTCGACGAACGCGAGCGCGCGGCGCTTGCATGGGCCGAGACGGTGACCCGTGTCGCCGAGACGGGCGTGCCGGATAAGGCGTATCAGGCCGCCCGCGCGGTCTTCGGTGAGCGCGAACTTGTCGATCTCACGATCGCCATCAGCCTGATGAATGCGTACAATCGCATGTCGATCAGCTTCCGAAATACGCCGCAGGCCGCGCTCGAGAAGGCGGTCTGACGGATCGCGCGGCATCAGCCGAAACGCAAAGCAGGAGCTTGAAAATGACGAGCGTGATTTCCGGCGTCAAAATTCCCGACAGCCAACTGGCGCGCGAGGCCGCTGAATTGGTGCGCAGCTACGAAGACGACATGCTGTTCAATCATTCCGTCCGCGTCTACGTGTTCGGCGCGATGAAGGGGCTGCGTCAGAAACTGAAATTCGATTCCGAGCTGCTCTACGTCGCGGCGCTGTTCCACGATCTCGGCTTGGTCGATCACTACCACACGCAGACAAAGCGATTTGAGGTCGACGGAGCCGACGCTGCGCGTGAGTTTCTCCGGACGCGCGGTATCGCCGAGCCGCAGGCCGATCTGGTCTGGGAAGCAATCGCGCTGCACACCACGCCCGGCATTCCACAATATATGAGGCCGGAGATCGCTCTCACCAACGCAGGCGTTCTGGTGGACGTCGTCGGCGTTGGATATGACGACTACACACCGGAGCAGCGCGACCAGGTGATATCAGCGCTTCCGCGTGGCGACTTCAAGAATGAATTCCTCAAGGTGCAGACGTGTTCAGCCCTGAAGAAGCCGCAGACGACGTTCGGGACGGTCAATTTCGACTACATCGAAGATCACGATCCGAGCTTTCGCAAGCCGAACGCGTGCACGCGCATCCGCAATACTCCTTGGCAAAGCTGAGGGACGCGAAGGCAATAGTTCGGAATCATTCGGCGTCAGCTGCACCGCGTCTGGAGCGACGAGAGGGCGGCGGTTTCTTCCGCGAAAAATACGGATTCACCACGCAACTCGCCGAACGTCCGACGGCGAGATATCTGCACTGCTCGAGCGAGCCGTAGCGGCAGTCGAAATAGCCGACGGCGCCGTAGATCTGCATGCACACGGGATAGCTCGGATCATAGGTCTGCGCGCGTGCAGATCCGCCCGCGAGGAGCAGACCGGTCACGACGAGTGCGAGGCGAGGGCGGTGCATCTCAGCGCGGCAGGTAGTAGCCGGGCGAATAACCCGGCATCTGCCCGCGCGGACGATTCTGGTAGGCGTAGGGGTCGTCGCTCTGTCCGGCGAAGAAGGGATTCGCGATGCAGGTCAGGGCGCGTCCCGATGCGCTTGCCTGACACTGCGCGTAGGTGTCGAACCTGCAATTGCTCAGACCCGGCCATTCATCGCCGGTGAGGCAGAACGGATGGTGCGTGCCGAACGCGCGCGCCGGTGTGCTTGCGCTCGACGCGAGTGCAAATGTGGCGAGTGCGAGCGAAAATGTGGCGACAATGGGGAGGGCAACTCGTCTAGGCATCTTCAATTCTCCATCACGCGAACGTGCGAGCGACGTTGTTACGCGTGCATGCAATTTATCTCGTGTCGCCGACATTGGAACTACAGAAAATACTTGTTTCAAAGGGTTTCCAGCTCGCGCTGATAAATCTTCATTCATGAAGCGCGGGCCTTTGGTGCGAACTGTGGCGTCGAGGTTACAGCAATTCCGTTGTTCGCTGTTATGACCACTGCGCGGCCAGGGGGCCTAACGACGAAACTGGAACGGGACTCAAATGAAGAAGAATTTGTTGCTTGCTGCTGTGAGCCTTGTCGCGCTGAGCGCGACTGCGCCGGCGCTGGCTGCTGATCTCGCGGCACGGCCCTACACCAAGGCGCCAGCGATGGTCGCCGCGATCTACGACTGGAGCGGCTTCTACATCGGCATCAACGGCGGCGGCGGTTCGGCCGACACGTCGTGGAACCTCGTCGGCTTCGGTGCCGAAGGCTCCCACAACTCCACCGGCGGCACGGTCGGTGGTCAGGTCGGTTACCGCTTGCAGTCCGGCCAGTTCGTGTTCGGCGTCGAAGGCCAGGGCAACTGGGCCGACTTCTCGGGCGACAACATCAGCGGCATCACCGGCTTCCGGAACCGCACGCGCGTCGACTCGTTCGGTCTGATCACCGGCCAGGTCGGCTATGCCTGGAACAACGTCCTGCTCTACGCGAAGGGCGGTGCGGCCGTCGTCAGCAACAAGTACGACGTCTACAGCACTGTCACGGGTGCGAACCTCGACCGGACCGACGAGACCCGCTGGGGTGCGACGGTTGGCGCGGGCCTGGAATTTGGTTTTGCTCCGAACTGGACGGTCGGCGTCGAGTACAACCACATCTTCCTCGGCGACCACGACGTCACCTTTGCCAGTGGCGCTGTCGAGCGCGTCAAGCAGGACGTCGACATGGGCCTCGTCCGCCTGAACTACAAGTTCGGCGGCCCGATCCTCGGCCGTTACTGATATCAATCGCTCTCTTCGAGCGTTTGTCGAAGCCCCGGCCTTGCGCCGGGGCTTTTTTTATTGTGCGGATTCAACGAGTTAACCATTCGATTGCGGGATGGTTGAGGTGACTTGACTCCCGAGAACGAAATGAGAACAATGTTCTTCATACGTTCTAGCAAGGGAGCGAGATCATGTTCAAGATTTTCGTGGAAGAAGCGGCAGCCCTGGCGTCCATCACGCTGTTCGTAGGGATGATCGCGATCTGGGCCCAAGTCATACCGCAACTCTGATTCCACAGCTGCAGGGCGCCGGCTTGTAAACCCGTGTTCCCCCTTACTGGTAGCCCTTGGGGAAAAGCGGGACGACGCGGCGAATCGGCCGCTCCGGCGTGGACTCTGGAGCAGTGACACCTCACCATTGTGAGGCGAGTCGGCCGGGCGAGGGCATGATGCCTTGAAGAGCCGGCGACCGCTTCATCTCATCTGCAAGAGGCCGTCACGCGACCATGCCGAGCGCCGGATTTGTTCACCTTCACGTTCACTCGGCCTATTCGCTGCTCAAGGGCTCGATCAAGATCGCCAAGCTCGCCGAGCTTGCCAAGAAGGATCACCAGCCGGCCCTGGCTCTGACCGACACCGACAATCTGTTCGGTGCGCTGGAGTTCTCCGACAAGATGGCGGGCTCCGGCATCCAGCCGATCGTCGGCTGTGAGCTGGCGATCGATTTCGGTGACCAGGATCCGAACGCGCGCAACGCGATGGGGCCCTCGCGCGTGGTGCTGCTGGCGGCGCAGGAGCGCGGCTATCGCAGCCTGATGCGGCTGAACTCGCGGGCGTTCCTCGAATCGCCGGACAGTCATGCTCCGTTCGTCAAGCTCGACTGGTTCGACGGCGAGACCGAAGGACTGATCGCGCTGACGGGCGGACCGGACGGGCCGATCTCGCTGGCGCTTGCCGGCGGTCATGCCGAGCTCGCCGCGCTGCGCTGCGAGCGTCTGGCCGGCCTGTTCGGCGACCGCCTCTACATCGAATTGCAGCGCCACAACACCGACAAGGAACGGCGTGTCGAAAGCGGCCTGATCGACATGGCCTACGCCAAGGGATTGCCGCTGGTTGCGACCAACGAGCCGTATTTCGCCTCGACCGACGATTACGAAGCGCATGATGCACTGCTCTGCATCGCAGGCGGGCGGCTGATCGCGGAGACCGAGCGCGAGCAGCTCACGCCCGATCATCGCTTCAAGACCCGCGCCGAGATGGCGGTGCTGTTCGCCGACATTCCGGAGGCGCTTGCCTCGACGGTGGAGATCGCCGAGCGCTGCTCGTTCCGGCCGATGACGCGCAAGCCGATCCTGCCGTTCTTCACCGTCGGCGCCGCGCAGAGCTCGGACGCCGCGGCGGTCGAGTCGGCGGAATTGAAGCGCCAGGCGGAGGTGGGGCTTGCCAACCGTCTCAGCGTCCACGGCCTGTCGCAGGGCACCACGGAAGAGGACTACAACAAGCGCCTGGCGTTCGAGCTCGACGTCATCATGCGCATGAAATACGCGGGCTACTTCCTGATCGTGTCCGACTTCATCAAATGGGCGAAGGGCCAAGGGATTCCGGTGGGGCCGGGCCGCGGCTCCGGCGCAGGCTCGCTGGTCGCCTGGGCGCTGACCATCACCGACCTCGATCCGATCAAGTTCGGCCTGCTGTTCGAGCGCTTCCTCAATCCCGAACGCGTCTCGATGCCGGACTTCGACATCGACTTCTGCCAGGATCGCCGCGGCGAGGTGATCAGTTACGTGCAGCAGCGCTACGGCCGCGACCAGGTCGCGCAGATCATCACCTTCGGTACGCTGCAGGCGCGCGGCGTGCTGCGCGACGTCGGCCGCGTCCTGCAGATGCCTTACGGGCAGGTCGACAAACTCACAAAACTCGTGCCGCAAAATCCGGCCGCGCCGGTGACGCTCGCCGCCGCGATCGAGAGCGAGCCAAAGCTCCAGGCGTTCCGCGACGAAGACCCGGTGGTGGCGCGCGCCTTCGACATCGCCCAGCGCCTGGAAGGCCTGACGCGCCACGCCTCGACGCATGCTGCCGGCATCGTCATCGGCGATCGGCCCCTGAGCGAGCTCGTGCCGCTCTACCGCGATCCCAAATCCGACATGCCGGTGACCCAGTTCAACATGAAATGGGTCGAGCCGGCCGGCCTCGTCAAGTTCGACTTCCTCGGCCTGAAGACGCTCACCGTGCTCGACGTCGCGTGCAAGCTGCTCAAGCCGCGCAACATCGACGTCGATCTTGCGACGCTGCCGATCGACGATGCCGAGAGCTACCAGATGCTGGCGCGCGGCGAGGTGGTCGGCGTGTTCCAGGTTGAAAGCCAGGGCATGCGGCGCGCGCTGGTCGACATGCGCCCGGACCGTTTCGAGGACATCATCGCGCTGGTCGCGCTGTATCGCCCGGGTCCGATGGCGAACATCCCGACCTATTGCGCGCGCAAGCATGGCGACGAGGAGCCGGAATATCTGCACCCCGTGCTGGAGCCGATCCTGAAGGAGACCTTCGGCGTTATCATCTACCAGGAACAGGTGATGCAGATCGCGCAGGTGATGTCGGGCTATTCGCTCGGCGACGCCGACCTCTTGCGCCGCGCCATGGGCAAGAAGATCCGCGCCGAGATGGACAAGCAGCGCGACATCTTCGTCGCGGGCGCGGTGAAGAACGGCGTGCCGAAGGGACAGGCCGAGACCATCTTCGAGTTGCTCGCCAAGTTCGCCGACTACGGCTTCAACAAGAGCCATGCGGCGGCCTACGCGCTGGTGTCCTACCACACCGCCTACATGAAGGCGCATTATCCGGTGGAGTTCATCGCGGCGTCGATGACGCTCGATCTCAACAATACCGACAAGCTCTCCGAATTCCGCTCGGAGGCGCAGCGCCTCGGCATCAAGGTCGAGCCGCCGAACGTCAACCGCTCCGGCGCGACCTTCGAGGTCGGCGAGAAGACGATCTATTACGCGCTCGCAGCGCTCAAGGGCGTCGGCATCCAGGCGATCGAGCAGATCATCGAGGAACGCACCAAGCGGGGATTGTTCACCTCGCTCGCCGACTTTGCCGCGCGGGTCAATCCGCGCGCGATCAACAAGCGCATCATCGAAAGTCTCGCCGCCGCCGGCGCCTTCGACACGCTGGAGCCGAACCGCGCCCGCGTCTTCGCCGGCGCGGACTCGATCCTCGCCGCGTGCCAGCGCGCGCACCAGGCCGAGACCATCGGCCAGAACGACATGTTCGGGATGTCGGCGGATGCACCGACCATCATGCTGCCGCAGATCGAGCTGTGGCTGCCGGCCGAAAAGCTGCGCCGCGAATATGATGCGATCGGATTCTTCCTGTCGGGACATCCGCTCGACGATTACGCCACAGTGCTGAAGCGACTGCGGGTGCAGAGCTGGGCCGAATTCTCGCGCGCGGTGAAAACCGGTGCCACCGCCGGCAAGGTCGCGGCCACCGTGGTCTCGCGCATGGAACGGCGCACCAAGACCGGCAACAAGATGGGCATCATGGGCCTGTCTGATCCGACCGGCCATTTCGAGGCGGTGCTGTTCTCCGAGGGCCTCGCGCAATATCGCGACGTGCTGGAGCCGGGCGCCGCTGTGCTGCTGCAGCTCGGGGCCGAGCTCCAGGGCGAGGACGTCCGCGCCCGCGTGTTGCATGCCGAGCCGCTGGATGATGCCGCCGCCAAGACGCAGAAGGGGCTGCGCATCTTTGTGCGCGACACCAAGCCGCTGGAGTCGATCGCCAAGCGGTTGGCCAGCCCCGACATGGCCGCATCGAATGGCGCCGCGCCAAAGATCGGCAGTCCGGGCATCGCACCACGCTCGAACGGCGATGGCGAGGTCTCACTGGTGATGATGCTCGACCTCGAGACCGAGGTCGAGATGAAGCTGCCCGGCCGCTTCAAGGTCTCGCCGCAGATCGCTGGCGCGATCAAGGCGGTCGCGGGCGTGGTGGACGTACAGCAGCTCTGACGTCGCCTGCGCTGCCGCAAACCAAAGCTTAACTATCAAGCTCGCGCATGGTTTCAAAGTCTACCTGGCACAGCTATCAGTTGTTGCCCGGCGCAAAACCAAGGAAGAAGAATCATGTGTGACAAATGCTCTGAAAATCTGCATCAATCGCATGCTCCCTCCCGGCGTTCGATGATGCTTTTCGCCGCCTCCGCGCTCGGGGTGGCGGCGTTTGGTGGGCCCGCGTCGGCCAAGGAGGCGAAGGCGCCGCCGAAACCCCAGAACGTGCTGTCACCCGATGCGGCGCTGAAGCGGCTGATGGAGGGCAATGCGCGCTATGTGTCGGGCGTGTCGCGCCGCCACGATTTCACGCATGAGCGCGAGGCTCTGGTCGGTGGTCAGAATCCCTACGCAGCCGTGTTGAGCTGCGCCGATTCTCGGATCGCGCCTGAATATGCCTTCGACAGCGGACGCGGAGACCTGTTCGTGTGCCGCGTCGCCGGAAACTTTGCCGGCGATGAGACGGTTGCGAGCATGGAGTACACGGTCGCCGTACTCGGCACGCCCCTGATCCTGGTGCTCGGCCACGACAATTGCGGCGCCGTCGACGCGACGATCAAGTCGCTGAAGGACGACAAGCCGCTGCCGGGGCACATCCCCACGCTGGTCTCCGCGATCGCGCCGGCGGTGAAGACGGCGGCCCAGCAAAGCGGGAACGCGCTCGACAACGCCATTCGCCAGAATGTCCTCGACAACGTTGCCAAGCTGAAATCGGCCGCCCCGATCCTCAACGCAGCGGTCGAGCAGGGCAAGCTCAAGGTGGTCGGCGGCATCTATCGGTTGAGCACCGGGACCGTCGAGTTGCTTGCCCAGGGCTGAGCCCGGCTTCGGGGGTACCGGAGCCAGGCGGTCGCGCCTCTGCCCGTTGAAGGGCGGCCGCCAAGCAGGGACTTGAAGGAGCCTCGCGCAGTTTCTAGGGTGCGCGAGGCTGACTTGAGGCCGGCACAAGGGTGGCATGGAGCTGACGCCGGCAGCGGCGTGGCCACGCCACCGCCTTAATCCGCGCCTTTCGTTCAACCGCCGTTCAGCCGGCCGCGCGCCTCATGCGTGGTGGCTCCTCAACAACAATAACGGGCAAGCAAGCCATGCGTGGGACGCTCAGGGTCTTTATCTGCCTTCTGCTGCCGATCGTGGCCCTTGCCGCCGGCGCGCCGGGATCGGTACGCGCCCAGCAGCAGGAGAAGCGCATCGCGCTCGTGGTCGGCAACGGTGCCTACGCCAAGTCGCCGCTGGCGACGACCGCGAACGATGCCGGCCTGATCGCCCAGACGCTGCAGGCGGCGGGCTTCGACGTGGTCGGCGCGCGCGACCTCGACGGCGACACGCTGCGCAAGAGTTTTCGCGACTTCATCCAGAAGGCCCAGGCCTCGGGGCCGGGCACGGTCGCGATGATCTATCTTGCCGGCTACGGCGTGCAGCTGGCCGGCGAGAACTATTTCATCCCGGTCGATTCCAACATCACCCGCGACACCGACGTTCCGACCGAGGCCTTGCGCATCAGCGATTATGTGCGCCAGCTCGCTTCTATCCCCCTCAAGGCCAACATCGTGGTGCTCGACGCGGCCCGCGCGCAGCCCTTCATCGAGGGCGGCCAGCAGATCGCGAGCGGTCTGGGGCTGGTCGAGCCGGAGCCGAACATGCTGATCGCGTTCAACGCGGCACCCGGCACGGTCGCGCCGGAGGAGGCGGGGCCCTACGGCATCTACGCCCAGTCGCTGGCCGAGATGATCCGCACCGGCGGCCTGCCGCTGCCCGAAGTGTTCGACCGCGTCCGCCTGCGCGTCAACGAGGCCTCGAAGGGTGCGCAAGTGCCCTGGAACGAGCAGAAGATCACAGCCCCGTTTTCGTTCTTCGAGCGAGCGCCCGACGCGCCGCCGCCGGAGACCGCACCCGACCAGGTCGCCGCGATCCGGAGCAAGCCGATCCGCGATCTCGGCGTG
>NZ_JALBHA010000909.1:0-1264 GCF_023006445.1 Bradyrhizobium sp. SHOUNA76 | reverse complement strand
CGCTGCCTTTGTCTCGGCGCGCTTGGCCGCGAGTGCCTCGCGCTCGGCGCGTCGTGCCGCGACCGCCGGATCGTCGTGACCCGGCTGCGACTTGAACTTGTTCAAAAGATTTTTGCGTGCTTCCTGCGCCGCCTTTTGTCGGTCGGAGAAGCCTGGTTCCCTGAATCCACTCATCTAACGAACCTTGTCTTCCTCACTTTCAGCCCTACATCACTGCGTGTTGGTACGTCGGCTGGGCATAGCGGGCGCCACGCGACGCAGAAGCGTGTACATCGGTGCGCGTCGCGAAGCCACCCATAATCGCAGCCGATCAGGTCAACGAAAAATCGCCCCCACCGACGATCTCTCGTAGCCCGGAAAAACTGCCGAATTGTGATGTCCCTCATAAGGGGACCACGAGGGCGGGGCCTAGCGTCCGCCCCGATACGGAGAACGGGTATGCCGATCTCGAGACCAAGCCTGAAGGCGCTCGCAATTGCCTTCGTCCTGGTAGCCGTGGCCGGTGCCATGCTGCTGCTCAGTCGTCCGCAGCCGATCGAGAGTGCCGTCCTGGGAGCGGACTGGGAATGCACACAGACCGCGTTCGTGCTCACGACCTGCGCCCCGCGGGTCCAGGCGACCCCGGCGGTCGAAACCTCCCGCAAGGATGCGATCCGGGCGACCCGAGGCTGAGGTGGCTGACCGGAGATGTGACGGGACGTCGCAGAGGTGATAAGGGGGCTTGCCCCGCGACCAGGTAACCATGTCCACATCCCAGCCCGAACCGGGCGAGAAGCCGAAATCCCAGCCGAAACCTCCTTCCGGTGACAACCGCCGCGGCGCGATCGCCGGCTTGATCATCGCGATCATGATCCTCGGTGTCGGCTGGTGGCTCGCCCGGGACCTCACCGCGGCCAGCAAGATGCAGGACTGCCTGATGTCCGGGCGCAGCAACTGCAACGTGATCGAGCCGGCCCGCTAGAAGCGGTCCAGCGTGGCCGCTTGGGCCGAAAAATGCCCTGATCTTAACCATTTGTAACGGGACTTCGCCGACCAAAGCAGGTCAGCTATGCCAGCCGGCATCATGCCCGGCGCGAGGCGAATCGTCTATCGCGCCAGGCACCACGGCAATCGAGAGAGCAGGGGTCAAGCACGCATGAGTGCGTCCAGCCGCATGAAGATCATTATTCCCTTGGTTTCGGCCATGTCGCTGCTCGCGCTGTCGGCGCAAGCCCAGGACGCGAGGCCCCCAAGGGACGCCGGCCAGCCGGCGGCCGGCCCGGCC
>NZ_JALBHA010000908.1:0-1279 GCF_023006445.1 Bradyrhizobium sp. SHOUNA76 | reverse complement strand
ACCTGCGCGCGAAGCTCGCCTCCTATGGCGACGGCGCGACATACATGCTGCGCGACCTTACCGCGGCGTAACGTCCCTCCCCGGCCGGCCGGCTCACGCCGGCGTGAAGCGGCGCCCTCGAACCGGGTCAGGTCAGGCTCCGTCGAAAGTGTGTGCGAGCCGTTCCGGTCTCGCCAAACCGAGGCTGGAGAATATCCATGAAGCTCACATTGTCGAAAGCTGCTTTGATCGCATGCATTGCGACGAGCGCGTTCGCCGCGACCAGCGCCAACGCGGCGCAGCACCGAACCGATGGCTGCCAGTTCGCCTTCTTCGAAAGCTGTGGCATCGTCGCGGAGTCGTCGACCCCGGGCCGCGCACGCCGCCCCGTCGCTCGCCTCACCAACGATACCTCGCCGACCTACATGAAGCAGACCGATCCCCGCTACAACTCGTCCATGCGTGATGCCGGCGGCGGTGGCGGTGGTGGCGGCGGAGGAGGTGGTGGTGGTGGTGGCGGTGGCCGCTGAACTCACACCTGACCTTTCAGATGATGCCGCCGGTGCAATCCGGCGGCATCATTGCCCGTCCTGAACGGCGGCCGCTCAGCCGCGATGCTTTTTCTTCTTCGTCTTCTTTCCCGGCGCGCCCTTCACCGGCCACGGGGTGACCGAGGGCTCCGCGCGGGCCTGCTTGTCGCGATGCTTCTTTTTCTTTCCAAAGGAAGGAGCCTCGTCGAATCTCGGTCCGCGTTCGCCGGGTGGCTTGCCGCGTGGCTTGAATTCACGCGCCTCGCGCGGACGCTCGTCGCGGCGTTCGCGATGATCGCCATCGTCCCTCTCGCGCCGGGGGGCATGGGACTGCGGTTCCGAACGTTCCTGGCGCTGCGGCGCGTCCGCCATCGGCTCGATCCGAATGCTGTCTTCCTTGTCCGGACGCTTGACCTTTGCGGCGAAGGACTCCGCGACCCGCTCGGAGATCTCGAACTCGGTCGTGGTATCCATGATCTTGATGGCGCCGATGTCGCGCTTGTCGATGCCGCCGCGGCGGCAGATCATCGGCAGCAGCCAGCGCGCCTCGGCATTCTTGCGCCGCCCGATCGCGGCGCGAAACCAGACGCTGGTCTCCGACATGACGTGCTTCGACGATGCTTTGCCCGATTTCGATCGAGGCCTCGCGGCGCGATCATCGCCGCCTTCGCCTTGAAATCTGTCGCGCCCGCGATCCTCGCGCGGCTTGCCGCTGCGCTCGCCGGGATCGATGATGTCTTCGGGCGACGGCAGCCGCGCACGGTAAAGCC
>NZ_JALBHA010000907.1:0-1281 GCF_023006445.1 Bradyrhizobium sp. SHOUNA76 | reverse complement strand
CGGCACCGGCGGGGGCGCGAACGCCTGCACCACGCCGAGCACCATCGCGGCCGCCAGCACGCCGTAGACCGGCTCATGACGTCGCATCAGCCACATGATCGCGAGGATGACGGCGAGGATCGACTGCCAGGCCGAGAACACCACGGGCAGGGTGACGAACAGCAGCGTGCGCGTCTCATAGGCCGGGCGCAAGGCCGCGTCCTGTCCGACATACACCGTGTCGAGAAAGCCCTTCAACGGTCCCCATACGAACAGCCGCACCGTGATCTCGTTGGTGCCCTCCCGCAGCAGCGAGGCGGGGATGGCGGCGATCTGCGGCGTGTTGCGGTCGGGCCGGTTGGCATTGGCATCGCGCCGGGAGTCGAGCACGACGACGCCGTCGATGGCGACCTCCACCGCGTTGCTGAAGCGCGGCAGGTACACCGACCATCCCGACGCCGCTTCGCCGCGACGAAACGCGAAGGTGCCGGTGTAGAGCGGCGGATCGGCCAGCGAATAGCGCGAAGCCGTGAAATGCGGCAGGGTCACGGGGTTCGTCACGCCGTCCTCCCGCAGTGAAAATCCGCTCAGCGCGAAATCGTCGGGGTCGCTCGGCTGCAGCAGCCGCAGCCCGAGAACGGTGGCGATCACGATCAGGGCCTGCAGCAGCAGATAGGGCACGAGGCGCGAGGCGATCAGTCGGCGCCGCGGGCGCGTGGGTGCCTTCGTAGGTGCCCTCGCGGGTGCCTTGGCTGCGATCTCGCTCACAGCTTGATCAGGCCTTGCTGCACCGCCTCGAACACCGCTTCGCTGCGCGTATGCACTTCGAGCTTGCGATAGATGTTCTTGATATGGCCGGGGACGGTCTGCTTGGACAGGCCGAGATGGCTGGCGATCTCGGCATAGCTGAAGCCTTTTGCGATGCCCCAGAGGATATCGATCTCCCGCGGTGTCAGCCTGGCCGTGTTGAGCGCGGGGCCGGCAGGCGGCTCGGCCGAATTCTGTGCAGCACCCTGCGTTCTGCGCACGATGAAGCGCGCGATCGAGGCCGAGATCGGCGAATGGCCGGCGACGAGATCGCGCACGGTGGTGGCGATGTCGGTGGGGAAGGCGTCCTTGAGCAGATAACCGGTGGCGCCGACCGTGATCGCGGAGATCACGCTTTCCTCGTCCCCGAGTGCCGAGATCACCATGATCTCGGTGTCGGGAAAGCGCTGCCTCATCTCGCGGATCAGCTCGACGCCGTGGCCGTCGGGCAGCCGCAGGTCGGTCAGCAGCACGCGCGGCGCCCCGCCGGCGAGG
>NZ_JALBHA010000906.1:0-1281 GCF_023006445.1 Bradyrhizobium sp. SHOUNA76 | reverse complement strand
GCTGCTCAAGCGCGGGCGGCGCGGCGTCGAATTGACCGCGGCCGGCGAGAGCCTGCTCGATCATGCGCGGCTCGTCATCCACCAGATCGACGCCATGCGCGGCGATCTCGCCGGCTTTGCCAGCGGCGTCCGCGCCAGCGTGCATTTCCTTGCCAACACCTCGGGCCTGTCGGAGCATCTGCCGAAGGCGCTCGCCGGCTTCCTGCGCGAGCATCGCGACGTCGCCATCGACATCGAGGAGCGCGAGAGCACCGACATCGCAGCTGCTATCACCGCAGGTGCGGCAGATCTCGGCTTTGCTGCCGAGCACGCGCTGCCTGAGCATATCGAGCGCTTCGTCTTCAGCGAGGACCGCCTGACGCTGGTGACGTCGAAGCGCGGCCCGTTCGCGGGCCGCCGCCAGATCGATTTTCAGGAGGCGGGGACCTGTGACTTCGTCGGTCTGACCAGCGCCACCGCGCTCCAGATGCACATTTCGAAACATGCAGCCCGGCTCGGCATGCGCCCGCATTTTCGCGCGCGGCTGCGCGACTTCGACGCGATCTGCCAGATGGTTGCCGCCGACGTCGGCGTTGCGCTCATGCCCGAAGCCGCCGCCCGCCGCTGCGCCAAACTGATGCCGCTCGCCATGGTTCGGCTACGCGACGCCTTCGCCAACCGAAGGCTCGTGATTTGCGCGCGCAGCTTCAAGGCGTTGCCAAGGCCGGCGAAAATGCTGGTGGAGCATTTGAGGGCCGCGGCGGTGTAAGGGGCGCCGACGCGAGCTGACGCTATAGCTGCGCACACAACTGAGCTCCATCCCCCCTTGCGGGGGAGGGCGGGGGAGGGGGTACCCAGCAAAAGGTGTTTGTGTCGCGAAGAAGTGTTCCTTTACGGTCGATGGAGTCCCCGTGTGACCCCCTCTCCCTAACTCTCCCCCGCAAGGGGGGAGGGAACGCACCGGTCGTGTTGAGATAGGTCGACTCTTACGCTCAAAGGAGCGTAGACCTACTTCGCCGTCTCTACCCCGGCGTCCTTGATCACCTTGGCCCACTTCTGGGTCTCGTCCGCGATGAAGGCGCGAAAGTGCTCTGGCTCGTCGCCGACCAGCGTCGCGCCCTGCGCGGCGAGCTTCTCCTTTACCGCCGGATCCGCCATCGCCTTGGTTGCCAGGCCATGCAGCGCCGCGACGATCTCCTTCGGCGTGCCCTTCGGCGCGACCATGCCGTACCAGTTCTCGATGTGGAGGCCGGCAAAACCCGCTTCCGCAGTGGTCGGCACCTCAGGCGCCGTCGGCGCGCG
>NZ_JALBHA010000905.1:0-1288 GCF_023006445.1 Bradyrhizobium sp. SHOUNA76 | reverse complement strand
GAGATGGCCGAGCGCGATCAGCGCCAGCGCCGCGTCGAACACGTTCATCTCCGCGGCCATCAGCTCGCCCTTGACGTAGGACAGCACGCGATGGCGGACGAAATCGAAATCGCCGGCGGGATCGATCGCGGCCTGCGCCGCCAGCGGCAGCGCCAGGAAGGCCGCATAACAACGGCCGAAATAGGCGCTGTAGAGCTCCGGCAGGTAATAGATGTGCGAGCGCGGATTGGCGAAGGCGCCGCTGGCGGCCAGCCGCTTCTGGAAGCCGATGATGCGATGCACCGTGGCGAGCCGCGACGGCGTCTCCAGGATTTTCCAGCGTGCGAGGTTGCGAAAGCTGACCTCGAGAATGTCGAGATTGAGCGTCGGATCGAGGTCGTTGCCGTAGGGACGCTCGCCCGCGAGATTGTCGATCCAGGTCGCGACCCCGCCCTCATAGTCGATATTGTCGTTGAGCGGCACGGTCACGCGCGGCGCGTTGATGCCGGCGCGCACCTGGTAGCCGGAATAGAAATCGAGAAGCGGCTGGTCGATGATCGCGTCGGTGCAGCCGGCCTGCGTCGCTGCCGAGATCGAGCACGCCGTGGTGTCACAGTCAGGCACGTAAATGCCGAAGCCGAGGTCCTGCTTGATCTGCGCGAAGTAGCGGGAGAAGCGCGGATGCGGCGCGGGCGCCAGCGCGGTGATGACGTTGAAGCGTGCGCCGTCGATGCCCTCGACCTCCTCGCGGCTGATGTTGACGCAGAAATCCACCATGTCGGCGATGGCGCGCTCTGCCGCGACCTTGTCGGCCGATGAGGCGAGCCCGGTCTCGCCATAGCTCAGCAGCGCCTCGATGAAGAACGCGTCGTAATAGGCCGAGCGGTGCTGGATCTGCACCGGCTCCCACATCGGCTCGGCGATGCCGGTCCAGGGCGGATTGACGACGGCCCGTGCCGGCGAACGCGCGATGAAGACGCGGGCGAGGTTGAACAGCAGCGAGGAATTCTTGTAGCCGCGGGCGTTGAGGCCTGTGAGCGCCATGATCAGCTCGCGGCCGCGGAAATCGGGATCGCCGATCAGGTTGAAGGCGGCATAGGTCGGCAGGAAACCGTTTCGGCGGTAGGAGCCGAGCAGATGCTGCGCGCAATCGCGGATTACGCCGTCGATCTGCGTCTGCGGCGGCGCGGAGCCGGTGAATATCGCCGGCGGCGGTTTGGGATGGTCGGTAGCGATGCTGTCGACGAGATCGGCGACTGGCTGGCCGACCGCCGCCCAGTCGGGTTCGGTCTCGTCGCGGGCGCGAACC
>NZ_JALBHA010000904.1:0-1300 GCF_023006445.1 Bradyrhizobium sp. SHOUNA76 | reverse complement strand
ACCTTGACCGGCTCGGCGCTGCTGGCGCTGGCTCTGGCGCATGGCGCGCGGGACGCCGGCCAGGTCTGGGCTGCCGCTCATGTCGATGAGGATTGGAACGCCGACCAATGGGGCGTGGACGAGGAGGCAGCCAGCCGCCGGGCCACCCGCCTCAGGGATTTCGAGGCCGCCGTGGCGGTTTTGGCCGCTATTAAGCCGCAAGAGGCCAAAGGTCCTTAACGAGAGGTTTACGACGGCGGCCTTAGGGTGTGGCCAGCACTCCATGGGCCCCCTGAGATGCCGACGCCGGTCACTTCCATCGTTCCCGTCAGTGCCGCCAGCCCCGTGGCTGATGCGGCGACGCCTGACCTCGTGCTTCAGGCCGGCAGCGTCGTCGATGCCAGGGTGGTGAGCGTGCTCGCCGACAATCTGGTGCGGATTGCGATCGCCAACCTCTCGATGGACGTGATGTCGGAGGTATCGCTGACGCCCGGGCAGAATCTCCAGCTGGCCGTGTCGCAGAACGAGGGCACCATCCGCCTCGCCGTATTGGGCGGGGCAGGCGAGGCTGCCACCGATCAGATCACGCTGACGCCGCGTGCGGCTTCGCTGGTGGAGAGCCCGCCACTTGCGCCGTCGGTCAATGTGGCACGCACTGCTCTGACGCCGACCGAGCAGATTGCAGTCACATTGGCCTCGGCCGAGGCCGCGACGAAGCAGGGCAGCCAGGCGCCGCTATTCGCCAATCTGGCGTCCGTCGTCACCGGCAGCAATCTGCCCGCAGGCTTGAAGCAGGCGGTGCTGGACGTATTGGCGCAGCAGACGCCGCTCAATCCCGGCCTCGTTGGCGACGATGTCGAGTCCGCATTCCAGAAATCCGGCTTGTTCCTCGAGGCTTCGCTGGCCGCGGGCGCGACACCGCCCTCCGGCACGATGCCCGACCTGAAAGCGGCATTGCTGGTGCTGCGCCAGACCTTGGCCACGCTCGAGTCCGCTGCGCCGCAAGCTCAGGGCGCCGCGCTTCCGGCCGGTACCACGGGGACATTGCAGGTCGGCGCCGCGTCCGCTCAGGTAGCACGGGAGGCCGCATTGCCGTCGACCGAACCTGAAATCGCCCAACAGCCGCAAGTGCCGCGCAATCTCAATCCCGCGGCCGCCGTGCTGGCCGACATGGCAGCCGACGCGCCGCAAACAGCGATGCCGCGGCTCATGTCCGCCGGCCTTGCCGCAAGCCTCCTGCAGGAGGTCACGCAAAACCTGCCGCGCCTGACCGGCAACGTGCCCGGCTCCAACAGAGCCGTGCCCGACGGCCATATCTTCG
>NZ_JALBHA010000903.1:0-1314 GCF_023006445.1 Bradyrhizobium sp. SHOUNA76 | reverse complement strand
CGTGGCTGCGCGGCGGCAATGGTCATTACGAGGTCGAGCTCGTCGCCGGCGAGGAAGGCGTCTCGCCGGGGCAAGCTTGCGTGTTCTACGACGCGCCTTCGGGGCAGGCGCGCGTGCTCGGCGGCGGATTCATCCAGAGCGCCGCCGCGAAGGTCGCGAGCGACACAGCGAGGCCGCTCGCTGAAGTGGTGCGCGGCTGAACATCATGAGATCGGACGGCACTCTCGCGACGCCGGAAGTGCGCTCCCTCTCCCGCCTGCGGGGGAGGGTTGGGGAGAGGGCTCTTTCCTCACGCGATATCTCGCGAGAGGATAAAGCCCTCACCCGCCACGCTCTTGCGAGCGTGTCGACCTCTCCCGCAAGCGGGAGAGGCCCAGACCGCGCGCGGGGCTGGATTTGATCTCAGCAACGGCTATTACTCTCCAGGGTTTTTGGTAGGGCAGGGGGCATGGCAGCAGACATCTCGCGGGCCGGGGTCGAGAAGGCCTATGGCCGCTGGGCGCCGGTGTACGATCTCGTATTCGGCAAGGTGTTCGACGCCGGCCGGCAGTCGACCATCGCCGAGGCCGACCGCATCGGCGGCCGCATCCTCGACGTCGGCGTCGGCACCGGCCTGTCGCTGTCGGATTATTCGCGCACCACGAAGATCTGCGGCGTCGACATTTCCGAGCCGATGCTGCGCAAGGCGCAGGCGCGCGTGCGGAGCTTGCGCCTCTCCAATGTCGAGGTGCTCTCGGTGATGGACGCGAAGAACCTCGCCTTCCCCGAAAATTTCTTCGACGCGGTGGTCGCGCAATATGTCATCACCGCCGTGCCCGATCCCGAAGGCACGCTCGACGAGTTCGTGCGCGTGCTCAAACCCGGCGGCGAGTTGATCCTCGTCAACCACATCGGCGCGGAGACCGGCCCGCGAAAGCTGTTCGAGCTTGCCTTCGCGCCCATCGCCCGCCGCCTCGGCTGGCGCCCGGAATTCCCGTGGGCTCGCCTCGAGGGCTGGGCGGCCAGACACGGCGGCATCACGCTGGCCGAGCGCCGCCCGATGCCGCCGATGGGGCACTTTTCGCTGATCCGCTACCGAAAGGCGTGATTCCAAACGACACGGGCAGTGCCCACCTCTCCCAATGGGAGAGGTGAAGCGCGCCCGCGGCTGGCATCGATTAACCCCCCGATCACATCGCATTCCGGCCGGGAACAGCCCGCCGGCCCCGCGCGTTTCCCTCCCATGCGCACGACATCAAACATCATCCTCGCTGGCCTCCTGATCGCCGCCTCAGGCAGCGCGATCGCGCAGGCCCCGCCCGCCCCGGCGACGCC
>NZ_JALBHA010000902.1:0-1321 GCF_023006445.1 Bradyrhizobium sp. SHOUNA76 | reverse complement strand
AAACCGATCGCGCGCCTCGTCATGACGCCGTCGGCATTCGAGCCGGAGGCCCATCCGGAATCGATCCTGATGCGGGCTCGCAACCGCGTGCTTGCGGCGCAGCCGCGCACCGAGATGGCGGATCTTCTGGATCAAATCGTGATGAAAGATATCCGCGGCCGACGCCTCGCGCGTCGATTCCGGCTTTGGAATATAATCGGCCGCGCCGAGCGACAGCGCCTTGAAGCTGATCTCCGCGTTGCGGCGGGTCAGCGTCGAGGCCATGATGATGACCAGATCGCGCTTCTTCGCCAGGAGTTGCGGCAGCGCCGAGATGCCGTCGAGCTCGGGCATTTCGATGTCGAGCACGGCAACGTCGGGATTGATGCGTTCGACCTGGTTGACCGCTTCGAGCCCGGTGCGCAGCGAAGCCGCGACTTCCATGTCGTGCTCGGCGCCGATCCAGCGCGAGATCAGACCGCGAATGACGACGGAATCGTCGACGATCATCACCCGCAGCGGTCCCGCTTCGCGCGAGCCGGTCGAAGTCGAATTACCTGCGAACGCAACGCTCATTACTCACCAACTCAGACTGAAAGGATACAGTTGAAAACAGGCGCCGAAGGATCCGTTCGGCTTCCGGCCGTTCGTTCAGATAAGGCCGACTTCCTGGAATTTCGCCGTCACGATGTCCTTGTCGAACGGCTTCATGATGTACTCGTTGGCGCCCGCATGCAGCGCGCGCGCGATATGCGCGACGTCGTTCTCGGTGGTGCAGAATACGACCTTGGGCTGGTCGCCGCCGGGCATGCGCCTGAGATGGCCGAGGAACTCATAGCCGTCCATCACGGGCATGTTCCAGTCGAGCAGCACCGCATCGGGCAAGCCACGCTTGCAGGCTTCCAGCGCCTTCTCACCGTCCTCGGCCTCGAGGATTTGGAAGTCGAGGCCCTCCAGGATCCGGCGCGCAACCTTGCGGATGACGCTGGAATCATCAACGACGAGACAAGTTCGCATGTGAACCTCCTTCCTCCCCCTTTGCGGAGGCACTTCCAATTGCAAGTCCATCGGCGGCGAGGCCGCCGTATCAGGCCGCCATCATCTCGGGCGCGAGCTCGAGGACGCGATCGACGTCGAGGACGACCATGAGCTGTCCGTCGAGGCGGTGGACGCCGCCGGCGAGCTTGGCCATGCGGGGATCGAGGTTGACGGGGTTCTCTTCCATGCCGGCTTCGGGCAGGCGCAGCACCTCGCCGATCTGGTCGATCAGCAGGCCATAGGATTCGCCGCGCAGGTCGACGCCGACCGCCATCGGCACCTTGCCGTCCTCAGGCTGCGGCAG
>NZ_JALBHA010000901.1:0-1327 GCF_023006445.1 Bradyrhizobium sp. SHOUNA76 | reverse complement strand
GGCGACTGAGCCGCCGCAACGGATGGCTGCGACCGCCCCGACGCAAATCGCGCCCGCGAGCAGCAGCGGTGGCGGCTACATCGTGCAGGTCTCCTCGCAGCAGAGCGAGGATAGCGCCGCTGCGTCGTACCGCGTGCTTCAGAGCAAATATGGCAGCGCGCTCGGCTCCCGTTCGCCGGTGATCAAGCGCGTGGACCTCTCCGACAAGGGCAAGGGAGTCGTCTACCGCGCCTTCGCCGGGCCCTATGGTTCGGCGGAGGAGGCGACGCACGCCTGCAACAACCTGAAGTCTGCCGGCTTGTCCGCCTGCTTCGTCCAGAGGAATTAATGGCCGTTTCCTTGACCCCCTCGCGGGTCAGGGTTAATCGGCCGTTATGAGCACGCGGGCCTTCATTACCGGCGTATCCGGAACCGAACTGACCGCCATCGAGCGGGAGTTTATCCGCGACCAGCGCCCATGGGGCTTCATCCTGTTCAAGCGCAATGTCGCAACGCCAGCTCAAGTCGCTGCTCTGGTTGCGGAATTGCGGACGGCGGCAGATGTCGCCGACGCGCCTGTCCTGATCGATCAGGAGGGCGGACGGGTGCAGCGGCTGGGTCCGCCGCACTGGCCGGTCTACCCGCCGGGCGCCGTGTTCTCGACCTTGTACGACACTGATTCGGCCCTCGGCCTCACCGCGGCACGCCTCAGCGCACGCCTGATCGCGGCTGATCTCGCCGATCTCGGCATCACCGTGGATTGCTTGCCGCTGGCCGACGTGCCGGTGGCCGGCGCCGATGCCGTCATCGGGAATCGGGCCTATGGCACCGAGCCGGGCAAGGTCGCGGCAATCGCGCGTGCCGTCACCGAAGGGCTGGAGCAGGGCGGCGTGCTGCCGGTCCTCAAACACATTCCCGGCCATGGCCGGGCCACCGCGGACACCCATTTCCAGCTGCCGACGGTGGATACGCCGAGGGCCGAGCTGGAACAGACCGACTTCGCGGCGTTCAAGCCGCTGGCGGATCTGCCGATGGCCATGACTGCACATGTTGTGTTTAGCGCGGTCGATCCCGCCCATCCGGCGACGACATCTGCGACAATGATTGCTGACGTGATTCGCGGCGCAATCGGGTTCCAGGGTTTGTTAATGAGTGATGACGTGTCGATGAACGCGCTGTCGGGGAATATCGCGGAGCGAACCCGCGCGATTTTCGCGGCCGGCTGCGATGTGGCCCTGCATTGCAACGGCAACATCGAGGAGATGCGCGAGGTCGCCGGCCAGACACCAGAACTGTCCGGCCGGGCGCTGGAGCGGGCGAACGCCGCGCTCGCCGCGCGCAAGGCGCC
>NZ_JALBHA010000900.1:0-1331 GCF_023006445.1 Bradyrhizobium sp. SHOUNA76 | reverse complement strand
GGGCCACAGCAGCCCCGAGGAGACGATGCGGTAATGCGGAGCGACGATCAGGCGGTCGAGCTGGTCGTCGGTGTTGTTGGCGAGCGCGAACACCACCCAGTTCTGGCCGCCCTCGCGGGCGCGCACCTCAATGCGGCGGACGATGCCGTCGGTGCCGGGCGCGGTGGAGACCTGAATGCGATCGGCATCGCTGCGCTGATGCTCGATCACGCCGGTGAGGTCGATCGCGGGCGCGTCACCGCGGACGCTGACCGCGTCGAGCGCGCGTGCAGGGGACGCGGCAACGAGCATCATGAGGCCCAGCGCGATGGGCGCGAGGCACCTGATCAGACGCAAGGTCAGTTCTCCGCGTTCGACGCAAACTTCGAGTGCAAGGCGACTCTACAAGGCGATTCTAAAAGGCGATTTCAGCCCGAACGGAAGCAGTTCGGTGCGTCGCGATAGATGCCACGAAAGCAAGGAAAATCAAAGGGTTTCCGCCAGCCCAGTGGGCCGGGGGGCCTACACCTCCAACACAATTTTGCCAATATGTGCGCTGGTTTCCATGCGCCGGTGCGCGTCGGCTGCCTTTTCCAGCGGGAAAGTGCTGTCCATCAGCGGCTTGACGCGGCCTTCACGCAAAAGCGGCATCACTTTCGCTTCGATCGCGGCCACCATCGCCGCCTTGTCCGCATTACTACGGGGGCGCAGGGTCGAGCCGGTATGGGTGAGGCGCTTGACCATCACCTTGGCGATGTTGACGCTGACCTTGGGGCCATTCAGCGTCGCGATCTGCACGATGCGGCCGTCGACGGCGGCGGCATCGTAGTTGCGGTCGACATACTCGCCCGCGACCATGTCGAGGATCAGATTGACGCCGGCTTTGTCGGTCTCTTCCTTGACCACGGCGACGAAGTCTTCGCTCTTGTAGTTGATGGCGCGGTCGGCCCCGAGCTTGAGACAGGCATCGATCTTGTCCTGCGATCCGACGGTGACGAACACCTTCGCACCGAATGCCTTCGCGAGCTGGATCGCCATGGTGCCGATGCCGGAGGAGCCGCCATGGATCAGCAGCGTCTCGCCGGCCTTCAGGCCGCCGCGCTCGAACACATTGTGCCAGACCGTCATCAGGGTTTCCGGCAGCGCGCCGGCTTCCTTGATCGACAGCGCCGGCGGAACGCTCATCGCCTGGGCGTCCTGGGCGATGCAGTACTGCGCATAACCACCGCCCGCGACCAGCGACATCACCTTGTCGCCGATCTTGTGCCGCTTGGCATTGCTGCCGACGGCGACGACTTCACCGGCGATTTCCAGGCCCGGCAGGTCGCTGGCGCCGGGCGGCGGCGGATAGG
>NZ_JALBHA010000008.1:0-55540 GCF_023006445.1 Bradyrhizobium sp. SHOUNA76 | reverse complement strand
CGTCGCTGTCGTTGCTCGCGACCGTCCCGGTGATGGTGGTGTCCTCGTTGCCCGAGTTGGTGTCGGCAACCGCAACCGGCGCGTCGTTGGTCCCGGTCAGCGTGAGCGTCAGCGTCGAGGTCGACGTCGCGCCGTGCTCGTCGGTGACCGTGTAGTTCGCCACCACGGCCGTCGTCGCGCCCTCCGCCAGGTGCTGGTAGGCCGCATTTCCGGCATCAAAGCTGTAGCTGCCGTCCGCGTTCAGCGTCAGGCCGGCAACCGGCGCATTCAGGCTGTAGCTCAGAGTCGCCCCGTCATCGACGTCGCTGTCGTTGCTCGCGACCGTCCCGGTGATGGTGGTGTCCTCGTTGCCCGAGTTGGTGTCGGCAACCGCAACCGGCGCGTCGTTGGTCCCGGTCAGCGTGAGCGTCACAGTTTGGGCGGCGGTCGATCCGTGACCATCATTGACCGTGACCACAAAGCGCTCGGTCACGCTCTGGCCCTCGGCGAGGTACTGCGCAGCCGTGTTGTTCAAATTGTAGTGCCACTGCACCGCGCCATTGGCGACATTGGCCGCCTCGCTCACCGGATCGAGCGAGAAGGTGCCCAGCGCGGTAGTGTTGCCTGGCGCGGCGACAAACGTTGCGGTATGCCCATCGCTCAGATCTACGTCGTTAAAACTGATGCTACCGGCGGCAGCCAGGGAGTCCGACAAACTTGGCGTCGACGGGGCGTCCTCCACCACCGCGCCGCTCTGGACACCCGAGGTGATCGACACGATGTCGTTGGTGCCCGTGATCGTGACCGTCACCGTCTGGGTGGCTGTTGAGCCGTGACCATCATTGATCGTCACCACGAAGCTCTCGGTGACGGTTTGGCCTGCAGCGAGGTACTGCGCAGCCGTGTTGTTCAAATTGTAGTGCCACTGCACCGCGCCATTGGCAGCATTGGCCGCCTCGCTCACCGGATCGAGCGAGAAAGTGCCCAGCGCGGTAGTGTTGCCTGGCGCGGCGACAAACGTTGCGGTATGCCCATCGCTCAGATCTACGTCGTTAAAGCTGATGCTACCGGCGGCAGCCAGGGAGTCCGACAGACTTGGCGTCGACGGGGCGTCCTCCACCACCGCGCCGCTCTGGACACCCGAGGTGATCGACACGATGTCGTTGGTACCCGTGACCGTGACCGTCACCGTCTGGGTGGCTGTTGAGCCGTGACCATCATTGATCGTCACCACGAAGCTCTCGGTGGCGGTTTGGCCTGCAGCGAGGTACTGCGCAGCCGCGTTGTTCAAATTGTAGTGCCACTGCACCGCGCCATTGGCAGCATTGGCCGCCTCGTTCACGGGGTCGAGCGAGAAAGTGCCGAGTGAAGTGGTGTTGGAAGAGGCCGCCGCGAACGAGGCCGAATGCGTGTCGCTGAGATCGGCGTCGTTGAAACTGATAGTGCCGGCCGCGCTCTGCGAATCCGAGAGATCCGGTGTGGCATTCGCGTCCTCTACCACCGAGCCGCTCTGCGGACTTGATGTGATGAAGACCGAATCGTTTGCGCCATTGTACTGGAGTGTCACGGTCGCCCAGCTGAGCGTGCCATTGCCCAGCTGGATAGCGTACGTGAATGTGTCAGTCAGCGTTTGCCCGGTCGCCAGCGCCTGAAGCTGAGCGTTGATGTCACCCTTGTCGTAATGAATCGTGCCGTCCGACTCGATCCAGATGCGGGCACCGAGCGCGCTGCGGTCACTGGTCCCGGCCATGCCGGCTGCGTCACTGCTGTACGCCACATCCTTCACCAGCAGATCAGCAGGTGCGTAGCTCTTGGTGGACGCGGAGGCGCTCGTGCCGTCGTCCAGCGAGAACAGCGTCTTGGCCGCGCCCCCAAGGTCATTTGCCAGCACGTTCAAGATGAGAATGTTGCTGGCGTCCTCCGTAAACGAGAAACTGTCCGTGTTGGCTTGCGGAGTATTGCCGAACGAAACCGTGCTGCCGCCGCCCGTTGTCTGCGTCGCCATAGCTTAAATCCTCTGGGTGATGCGCCGTCCGCATTCACGGACCGGCACAAATTGCACAATGGCGCGGGGATGATCGGCCGTTGCCTTGCCTATGCTGCTGAAGAAAAATGCCGAGCTGCCCAGCATGCCTGCCGTCCTGCTCAGCGCTTCGAAAATGTGCAAAGAGAACATGTGCCGCTCAAGCCAGTTTGGGGCTGGAGTCGCTCCGAGCTTGCGAGCGGATGTCGCGTGCACGGTCGCGCGCCTGGCAGCCGCCATGTTTGCAAACCGCAAACCTGGCTGGATCGAACGATCGCAAACTGACGGAGAAGAATTCGAAATTGCGCGAGCCCGGCCGAACATTGCTACAAAATGCGTGCACGTCATTCGCAACCCTCGTCTGCCAATGCAGAGCAGAGAGCGTCACCGCAAAATCACAATTCACGCAAATTGGTAGCGCTCGCTCGGACGGCGATAGGTCCGCCGCCAGCGACAAATCCCTGCCAAGTTACGCAAAAGAACTAGCGGTTCCCCCTGCCCACCGTGGCCGGTGCTTGACCTCCACGTTGGCAATTATTGATTCCTCAATATTCGCGGCTTCAGAAGCGACAACCGTGATCAAGAAGCGCCACGATCATTCCCTCCTGATTAAATCAAACCTATTTTAAATTGAAGCGTCAGTCCATTTTTTTATTTATTCTTCAAATTTAATAATTAATGCATCGAAATCAATAACAAGGAGGCTCTTGCGCCCCTCCTTGCGAGACGACACCGGAATTTTACGGCTTGTCTCCACGATGCACTCGGTCCGCGAGATGATCCTTGCTTCGTAAATCGGCAGTCGCACGGAGCCATTGGAGCCGAAACTCAGCACTGTCTGCGAGGACGAGGCATGAGAATGACAATCTCGCAATGCGTTGTTGGTCACCCTCGTCGGCTTGTCGCCCGGGCGCACATTCCGGAGCGTGAGACCATCGCGGACTCAAGCGAGCCGCGTAGCCAGACCGCTGACGCAATCCAATGGCTGGGTTATGGCTCGGTAGCCGGCGCATGTGTCCTGGAGTGCGGCGAGAAGAGGCCTCGGTTGGGATTTCTGACTAGCGATGCTCGCGCACGAAGCTTCGCATCTCGTGCTGCTGTCCCGCGCACGTTTCTCGTTCGCTTTACCGCGCAGCGGGGCCCGCCGAGCAAGCATTCGAAATGGATGTGAAGCTTAAACCGAAAGCAGTTCCCGGTCGGCTTATAAATGGAACCAAATTGACCGCCATTAAATGAGAAATTTGATTATTCTGTATAATCATGATGACTCCATCGCAAAATTAAAAAATATGTTTGGGGAAAACATGGGAGGTCGAAATGGAAGCTGCCCGCCGCTTTCGCGCAATGGCGTTGCTTTGTCGACAGACTGCCGCACTCCAACCTGAGAGAAGCTGGAAACTGCTTGCAGAGGCAGAGTACTGGGAGCATCTGGCGGCTGCGGCTTTAGCTCATTGAGCTTCGGTCCGGCGTTCTTTGTCTTTCGCTTTTCGTCGACTTCTTACTCCAAGTCATTTTCTGAGGCATGTGATGTCGAGTACGCGTCAGATTTTTTCTAGTGCTGTTCTGAGCGAACGGCACCAGGCACTTCTGGAGGAGCTTAGAGAGGTGGAGAAGCTTCGGAGTAAGCTCCGACATGTAGAAGCAAGAACAATCGGCAGAAGACGGCGTACCAAACCGAGCGGCAGAGCGAGAACCGTTTAGAGACCCGCCGGGTTCGAAGGTTGACCGCGTTGGCTCGCTGGGGCGATTCGATGCACGGATTGCCCGCGCATCCGGCCATGGCTTTGAGGGATTGCGTGCGATAGGCTCAGGGCAGCAACTGATCGATATCTCGCTGTTCGGATTACCATCGACGATTCTGGCAAGAGCGTCGGTACCCGGTTGGTGCAGGGCCGCCTTTCGGCTCTTAAGAGTTCAGTTTGATCCGGGCAGCACTTTCCCTTCAAACGTCACGCGCCCACTCAGGCGAGAGGTCGACGGACCAAATCACATTGGGCGAGATGCGCGAGATGGCCGTGCGCGCCGTGCTGGTCTACTGTCACTGCGGACACATACAGCACTAGAAGCCGATCGATAGCCTGACGCGGTGCGGATGTCCGATCTCGAGCCGCACTTCGTCTGTGTAGGTTGCGGAAGCCGCGGTGCCGACGTGCGGCCTGACTACGGTCGAAGGCAATTCTCGGCTTACGATCAATGGCTATCGAGACGCGCAATAGACGCGCCAAAGCTTCGGTCCTCCGTCACATATCGTGATTGAACCGATAACCAATTTAATTATTTAATTTCCGACTTAATAATATAACGTGGACGCGTGGCCTCGGAGAGCGCGGAGAGTGAGATGACAGAACGAGAAGATAACGATCGGCGGGAATTCCTGAAGGCCTGCGGTAAGTTTGCCGTCGTAACTCCTCCCACCATCACAGCGTTGCTATCGACGTCTCTCACCAGTACGGCCATCGCCCATTCCGGCGGCGGCTTGGTGCATGGCCATCGTGGCAACAATGGCTGGGGCAACGGCGGGCGTGACGGCAGCCCCAACGGCAAACCCGATAAGGATCGGTGACCTAAGGCGAGGCTTGGAGGGCTTTGCCAGTTGCTAGCTTTCCCGATGCGTTCCCCCAAGGGTGACCCCGATTGGCCCCAGCTCCTCCCCATTGCCCCCCGGGAGCTGGGGCCACTTTTGCGGGTCAGTAAGCCAAGAAATGAACAAGCCACCACTGTATTGATCTCGGCCCACACCAGGGAAACTCTGGTGCATTGCCATGCTTTCCCGGCGCGATTCACATCCGTGAAAGAAGCTAGAAGATGAATGCCCCCTCCCTGCCAGGTGCTGGGCACATCGGGAGCATGCTTCATTGACTGACGAAGTCCCATCACGGAGGCGGCCAGTTTGACCAAGGAGCAAGCTGAACAAGTGCTACGCTCGCTTACTTCTTCGCCTGCGGAGAAGCCGCCCCCCTGAAACCGACAGTGGCCCGCCAGCGTGAACCGGCGGACCACTGATGCGGCTTAATGGGGAGCTTCTCTTCTCGGTTTAGCAGCTCCAGTCGCCTTTCTAGCTCTTCTTTCTTCGCCACGAGCCCTCCGGCGAGAACGTCACTGACGACAGTGTGGAGCTGCCACAGTTCTTCGAGAGACATGCTCTCAAACGGTTTCCCTTTCCAAGAATTCTTCCCCGACTAGCAGAGGGCCGAAGCTTGGAGTTAGTAGACGAGGACGGCAACGAGACGTGGACTGCGCGGAAGGTGTTTTACAGGCGCTTCGTCGGCCGGTTTTCGGGAAACTGCGATCTCAACGGACAGCGGCTTAAATCCGCCGACGTTGTGGCCGGCGGGAGTTAGATCGAGATATTGGCTACCAGCAGGCACCGGGTCACGGGGGGCTTCTAGCAGCGAAGCTCCGCACCGACACAAAATGCGAGGGCCGCAGGCACCGCTCCGGAGCAGCTCCTGCGGCCAGTGCCGCGACTTTCCGCACGATCGGCGCGGCGCGGTGGTAGGTGGTACCACGGCGACTCACCAGTGTGAACCGACGGACCACTTGTCACTGCCTCAGCCGTTTCGGGGCGGCAGGAGCTGCTCCAGTCCATCCTCGATCACTCGGAGATCCTCAAGTAAAGCGTCTCGCGAGTGGGTCGGGCTCACGCCCGATGTGGACTGTAGCTGTTCAAGCAACTGGCGCCGAAGGTCTCGCATATTCTCCAGAGCTTGTCGGTTGTTCAAACGCACATAAGCCGAAACGATCGATCCAATGCTTGAACGGGTAGATCCAAACACAAATTTCTAAAACAGGTTGTATAGTAACTCATTCGAGATAAATCACAAGCGGCCGCCATGCCACCGGGCTGAGTGGATATTTCACTTAAACAGGCCGCAGCGACAACAGCGCTGCGGCCTTTCGCATTTCATCGGCCCAGCCTTCGGCGGTGCATCATCAGCCGCTGCCGGTCGCGCTTTCTATGGGGTCTGCGGCGGCGCTTCACTAGTCGCGCTCTGCTATTATGCGACGGAGTTCGGCCGTCGCCATCATCTGATCTAGGGCGAGAGCTGAGCGTGTTTCGCCGCAATGTCAGCCGCTTGCTTTGTCAGCGCCTCCCGGCCTCCGGCGCGACGTCGCTGCGCCATGTCGGGAACCAGCCAGGCCGGGGCGCCTCACGAACTAATCGGCGGCGAGACGTCTATTCAGGATCGCGCGTTAGCTCCGGCTTCCATTCGACGTTGCACTTCGGAACACCGCAACGAGTCGATTGCCTTCCCAAAGCTCAACGTCGTGCTCGTCATGCATTTGCTCGGCTCGGCGTCTCGCCGCCTGCTCGTCAATGCAGTCGAGCTTTGCAGCGCAGATCACCTGCCGGCTGCCGTCCACCACGAACACCTTGTACCGCATAGTGCAGTCCGATCCCAAAGGCGACCGTCATCGTACTCGAATGCTCGTCTAAGGCACTGCCAAACTAGGTGTGGCGCACGGAACCTTTGTTCGTGTTGCAGTCCGGCTATATCAGCTCGTGGAATCCACCGATCGCGCGGCGGCTGTACCTCGTATCTAAGCTACCTCAGTGGCGTAATCTCCACGCGTGCCGAAGCGTGCGGCTCGAGCTTAAGAGCGAGAGGCCACCAAGCGTCATCAGCAGCACACCGAACCAGGTCGTCCAGCTGCGCGCTTCGTCGCGCGCCTCTGCAGTGCGCGCCCCCAGCGGCATATCTTGAGGTGGGTCGGCGGGCGCGGCGGCGAGAAGCTGCCCAGCGTCGACTTGGCCCGGCACGGAGTGTTCGGGCGTGAGCTGGTTGGGAAGATCGACAATGGGGGCCGCCGACAGGGCGGGGCCCGTGCCGAGACTGGAATCGGCATCAGCTACCTTCATTTCGGGTACAGGCGGCTGAGATTGCTCGGGCGGTGCTGAGCGCAGCAACTCCGCGCGCGCATCGACGACCGCGCTCCGCCTCGTCCCGTTTTCGTCCGAACTGGCGCTGCGGTCTTTGGCCACGCGCGCCCGAATGGGCTTCTTCACCGTCGCGATGCCCTCGGCCAGGAACCAGCATTTGCGGCGACCGTCCGTCCGGTAGACCCAATGCTGTCCACCAGTGATCGAGGTACCCGGACGCGACACGCATTCGGCTTGCGGCGGAGGGGTTACCGTGGGTTGGGACCTAGCAGTATTGAAGAAATCGGCAAGAGGATCGGAAGACGCAGGCCCCGCCGAAAAACCTCCGACAAGGACCAAACTGGCGAAGTACAATCGCAAATGACCGGACATCGAGAACTCCCGGGTGCGCCCTTACCCCCGCTCGAGCCTTAGCGGCGACAACGGCTCCCATGGGGCTTAAATCGGGCAGCGCGATGAATTAATTGTAGTCTTGGCTACCTAATTAATATGCCGGTCCGGCACTCCAGGGGTGCAACACGGGGCAGCGCGATCGATTCATCGAGCCACCTGAATTGCGCCGGGCCTCACTCCCGCCCGCGATCCGCGGCGCCGTCGCCCGCCATCATTGCGCTCGTTCCCCAACACGAAAGCGCGCAACTGTCCGAGGGGGAGCTTGTGGATGTCACGATACCTGGATACCCCTCGCAGGAAATTAAACACTCCGCCACGATATTACCACTGTCGCGCCTTTCTCCCTGCTACCCTTGGCATTTAAATGTGGATTGCACGATCAATATTTAACTGACGGCTTGTCTGCTCCCGGATTCCCGACTTGTCTGCCTGGGCCTTCTGCCCAAGATTCGGATGAAGCCATGAACACCGCGCATTTCAATTCGCTCTCCGTTGACGAGCTCTGGATACTTCACCAAGAGGTCGCCGCCAAACTCACTCAGAAAATGTTGGTGCAAAAAGCACATTTGGAGGAAAGGCTCCACAGGATTGGACTGGCCAACGAGGCCACGCGGTTCAATCGTAAGCGCCGTCCATACCCGCCCGTTCGTCCCAAATATCGCAATCCGAAGAACCCGGCGGAGACATGGTCGGGGCGCGGCAGGCTGCCTCGATGGCTGCGGCCGCAGCTTCGAGGCGGCCGAGATTTGCACGATTTCCTGATCGATCAGGCCTCAGCCCAAAAGCGGCAGACAAATTGAGCGCCGATTGCGGCATTTTGGGATGGGAATGCTGGCTCCGGCTGCTACCCCTGGGGCTCTGAGCTTTTCACATCATCGCTCGAACGCGGATCATACCATGCTTGGAGGCATGGCATAGCGAGCGCGCTGGCGATCTGGCTGATGGTCTCGCTGAATCGCTCGGGGGGCCCGCGGCGCAGTGAAGACATCGACGAGAATCTCGAGCGCGCGACGGCCCGCGTCTAGTCGTGGCGCCCTCTGAAGTGCCGCCTAACCGCATTCCACGCTCGAAGGACTGGAAGGACGAGGACGACGAAAAGAAATCTGATTGCAACCGGCGTCATCCCGCGCCGCAGGAGTGGTGGGTTGTGATCGTCCGATCGACGGGCCGTCGTGTTGATCGTCACCGGAGATGGAGTTCCTGCTCGCCGAGTAGGTGCCGGTCTGCGCGAGGGCAGGACAACTACAACGAACAGAACGTTCACCAGTAGCCATATTCCCACAATGAGAAGGAATGTACGCACGAGAACGACCATCGTTTGATCTGAAATCTGCCGAGCCTGCTCCTGCCTCATACCCGGCACGCAGCCGGCAGCACTGCGTTCGCGGACGGAGCCGCTTCAGCACAGCCGGCACATTGGCATCCCCCGAGGCCATTGGGCCCCGAGCGCTTCGCGAGCGTCCGGGGTCACTCACAAGCCTAGTCCGGCGCAACAATCGCGTCTGTGCGCTTTCGAACATTCATGCCCTTTCAGGTATGGTAGTTTTATGCATCCGGCGAGAGCCGGACAGGTATGGCTCATCAGAGCGTGGCTAGATATCGCAGCATGATGAGCGGCGAATTTGGCGATCCGCATAGAACCAATATCCAGTTTCGGCAGTTGACTCCCGGGCGATCGGAACAAGCGAACTGATCCTTCGGGCCGAGGATAAGTTTAGAAGCTGAGCCGGCACACATGAAGGACCTCCGACGACGTTTGGAAAAGGTCCGCGCTGACGCCAGAGAGTTTGCGCTGATGAGTCAGCGGACGACGGACATGGAAAAGCGCGAGCTGTTTAAGCGCATGGCGGATGAGCTCGCCTTCGAGGCTCTCGAGCTTGAGCTAATCGTGAAAAAAAATGAGCCACCTGATCCGTGCGACCAGCACGAGGTCGTGGAGTTTAAGCCACCCTCTCAGCGCAAGCGCGGCTGACGCGGAAGCGCGTTAAGCCGGCTGGATCGTGCGTGCACAACTGATCTTTGCTTGTCTCCGCTGTCGGCCTGAAGCGATTGTAGCAGGTCGTGTACGACTGAAGCTTGTCCGCAAAGTGGGCACATTGATCGCAAGACGAAGAAGAGACCATCGAGGACACGACGGTCATTGGCGGCACAGGCCGCGCTTGAAGCGCGCAGACACACGTTGAGCGAAAGATCGGGATCGGGCTTCGGCCATTCATTGATGCGGCGCGCCGCTTCGAGGCGGAGACAATTATGCTGGCGCGCAGCGAATCCCATCAAGGGGTATTCACTGTAGCTCAGAACGACCGTAGGAACGGGCTGCGGCGTCGGTGCCGAAAGCAGCACAAAACCTAGCAAAGGCGCGCCGCGCTCGGTCCCAACTGCGCTTGCTGAGCGGCAGCACGCCGAACGCGCCGCTCGTACTCGCGGCCGACCATGAAACCGGTAATGTTCTGCAGGAACAGCAGCGGCGTACGATTCGTGTCGCAGAGCTGAATGAAATGGGCGCCCTTCAATGCGCTATCGCTGAACAAGACACTCCCAGATGTAGCCGCTGCCGCCATGGATCTGCACCGCCTTGATCAGGTGGAACGCTTGGTCCGGCCACCATTCCTCACGGTCCATTCAGCGAACCGCGCCGGTGCCGCTCTTAGTCCCTGTAACGCGAACCCTTTGCGTCCAATGCGCGCCGATAGGCTTCGAACGAATCTTGTCCAAAGGCGGTCTTTTCGTCGAAGCCCTTCGCAACCTCGCTCTGCATCTGTCGCGTCGTACGGCGCAAAATCTCTTCCGGCACCGGCCGCCAGCCCTTCCCGAACGTTGCCGCCGCGAGCTGCGCCTCGCACGCCCGTTGCAGGATCGTCATGCGGAACAGCGCCTCCGCGGCAGTCCTCCCGCAGGTCAGAAGCCCGTGATGTCTCAGGATCATGTAGTTCTTGTTGCCGAGCGATCTGACGAGGCGTTCGCGCTCGCCGAGATCCGTCGAAATGCCCTCGAAATCGTGATACGCGATTTGCTCGTAAAGCATCGCGCCGTAGAAGCTGTGATGCGAGAGCCCCTCATCCGTGCAAGCAACGGCCACACCGGCCGTCGTGTGCGTGTGGGCGATAAAATGGGCGTCATCGCGCGCGGCATGAACCGAAGAGTGGATCGTGAACCCCGGCGCATTGACACGACCCGGAACGTCCACAACCTTATTCCCATCAAGATCGATCTTGATGAGATTGGAAGCCGTGACTTCGTTGTACGCCAGCCCGAACGAATTGATCAGAAAGTGCTTCTCGGGACCCGGGACGCGAGCCGTGATGTGATTGTAGATGTGTTCGCACCAGCCTAGATCAAAAAACACATGATACAGCGCACCGAGGTCCTCACGGACCAGCCGCTCGTCGGCGGCCCGAGCGTTCTGGCTGACTTTTCCAAGGGAAGTTTGGGCGTTCATGCGATACCTCCGAACAAGATTATTGCTGGCCGGCACCTCAGATGAGCAGATCCGGCTGTTCTTTTACGATCGAATACAGGGTCTGGAATTGGAAACCACCCTGCAGGCGGGAAGTTCGTTGACCTTACGGGACTATAATCGTCTCGCCGATCCATTCCTGTTGGTCGGAATAAACCAGGCAAGCATAGGCTGTGCTTCGGTAGCGCCTCGCGGGCCGCAATTTATCCTCCTACACTCGCTCGCCGAGTTTTGCGTGAGCCCTGCGGCGATATCGACCGCATCATGAGGGGCTCAGAAGACAAACGCAGCCAAGCGGCCCACCACGGCGACCGATAAGGCTACGAGAACGACGAGAAGTTGCCCAAACTGGACCTCTTCCATGTCGATGTCCGGCATCGTGATCATGGCGTATGTGATCATGTGGCAATTTTCCATGGCAGTTCCTCTCCTAGCTATTGTTCTGCCGTCTTCCGGGCAGTACCAACCCGCTCGGAGCGGATCGCTCGAGGGGCGACTCTTCGCTTAACACGCGCGGATCAGGCCGCCCTGCTTTCAAGCTCCGTCTGATGAGATGCCGCAATCGTTCCGACGCACACTCCGAAGCCGATGGATGCAAAACCCTCACGAGTGCAGCGCCCCTCAAATCGGATCTCGTCACCGTCGTGTAGAAAGCCGCGACGCTCTCCGTTGGGAAGCGTAATGGGGCGGGTTCCGGCAGAAGTGAATTCGAGCATGCTGCTCAATTCAGCGTCGGTAGGTCCGGAGATCGTGCCGGTGCCGATCAGGTCCCCCGGTAGAAGGTTGCATCCATTGATCGTGTGGTGCGCAACCATCTGCGCCGGTGTCCAATATAGATATCTGGCGTTCGAGCTGAGAATTTCGACCGGAACGTCCCTTGCGGCCCGCATCTTTTCGGTCGTAAGAAAAACCTTCAGGCTTATGTCCAGCCCGCCACTTTTCTGATCATCGTCGTCGAGCAGATATTTCAACGGCTGGGGGTCCCCGTGAGGACGAACCATCGCCGGAATGCGGAACGGCGCCAATGCGTCCGCGGTGACAACCCACGGCGAGACCGACGTTGCGAAACTTTTGCTGAGGAATGGGCCGAGTGGGTACATCTCCCAGCGCTGGACGTCCCTCGCCGACCAATCGTTGAGAAGTGAATAGCCGACAATCTGTTCGCTTGCGCGCGCAACCGGGATCGGACTTCCGAGCTCGTTGCCGCCGCAGAGATAGAAACCCATCTCCAATTCGAAATCGAGCCGGTCGCACGGACCGAAGCCCGGAGTGCCTCCGTCGACCGACGGCGGCCGCTGTCCAATCGGTCGGCGAACAACACCCTGCCCGACTTGCACCGAAGACGCCCGTCCGTGATAGGCAATCGGCACCCATTTGTAGTTGGCGGGCAGCGGATTCTCAGGCGTGAGAAGTGCGCCCGCCGCCTTCGCGTGATGTATACCGGCATAAAAATCCGTGTAGTTCGGCACCGCGGTCGGACGATACATCGTGCAGGCGCCCATTGAGACCAGCAGGTCCGACGCCCGGCGGCGCGCAGCCTCACCGCTTGAACCCGCGTCAAGCGCGGCACTGATTGCCTTTCGTAAGGTGCGCAACGCGCGAGGTCCCAACGCAAATAGCGAGTTGAGCGAGGAGTCGGCGACGGTCCACTCGGGAATTTCTGCCGGGAGGAGACCGGCCCTGTGCGCCGCATGAAGATCGAGGATCTGGTCGCCGATCCCAATCCCCGCGGATCGTGTCCCGTCCTTGCCACGGCTGAAGACACCGAGCGGCAGGTTCTGGATGGGGAAGTCGCCGGAGGGATCGTTTGCGGACGACACAAAACTGCGGCGCGCCGGATCGTGGGTCTCGTCGATCGTGGCGCTCATCGTGCAACTCCCGCCAGCGCGTTGTTGCCTTCAGAGAGGCCGATGCCGATCTCCGATTGCACAAACTGAGCGTCAAACGCGCGCCGCTCCGCCGTGGCACGCGCCGTTCGGTCACTCAGCGAACCGAGCCAAATCACCAGAAATGCAAGGGGCATCGAGAAGAGCGCCGGATTGTCGTATGGAAACAACGGCGCCGCGAAATGGAACACCGCGACCCAGACCGTCTTGCTTAGCACCACGAACAGGAGAGAGCTGAACAGCCCGACCAGGCCGCCGGCAACCGCACCGCGCGTGGTGGGTACCGCGCCAAAAGATCGCCATCGCCAGCACTGGAAAATTGCAGCTTGCCGCGACCGAAAGCGCTAACCCCGCCATGAACGCGACATTCTGGTTCTCGAAAGTGATGGCAAGACCCACCGCGACGATGCCGGTCGCCACCGCGGCAATCTTCGCAACCATGACCTCACGTGCCTCCGGCGCGTTACCCTTCGCAATCACCTGCCCATAAATATCGTGGCTCACCGCGGAGGCGCCGGCGAGCGTCAATCCGGCTACCACGGCGAGAATGGTGGCAAACGCGACGGCCGAGATAAACCCAAGCAGGATTGGTCCGCCGAGAGCGCCCGCCAGGTGCACCGCCGCCATATTGGGACCGCCGATCAGATCGGTAATCTTGTTGAATTGACCGCCCGCGCCGACGTTGAAGAAACTCGCGTCCGGCATAAGGACCACCATCGCGGCAAAGCCGAACAGCGGGATGACCAGGCAGAAATAGGCCACGCAGGTCGTCGCGTAGAAAACCGACTTCCTTGCGCCTGCGGAATCGCTGACGGTGAAGAACCGCATCAGGATATGCGGCAATCCCGCGGTACCGAACACCAGCGCGAGTCCAAGCGAGATCGCGGAAACCGGCTCAGCGAACAGCCCACCGGGAGAGAGAACTGCGGCCCCCTTGGGGTGCACCCGGCTCGCCTCGGCAAATAGGCGTCCAAGACTGAAATCGAAGCGCCACAGCACCACCAGCGCCATCAAGGTGCCGCCGATCAGCAGCAGCAGCGCCTTGGTGATCTGAACCCAGGTGGTAGCCTGCATGCCGCCGACAGCGACATAGACGATCATC
This sequence comes from Bradyrhizobium sp. SHOUNA76, assembly GCF_023006445.1. Classification (NCBI taxonomy): domain Bacteria; kingdom Pseudomonadati; phylum Pseudomonadota; class Alphaproteobacteria; order Hyphomicrobiales; family Nitrobacteraceae; genus Bradyrhizobium; species Bradyrhizobium sp. SHOUNA76. Next base: position 41,818 of record NZ_JALBHA010000008.1, on the reverse strand, counting down.
AGAAGTCCGACGCCAACGACTGCGAACAGATAGTTCACGCCGAACAGAAGCTGAATCACCTTGCCGGCGCCGATCATCTGCGCGATCAGGTAAAACAGCACGACCACGAGACTACCCGTGGCGGCGACCAAACGAACTGAGGTGCGATCAAGACGAAACGACGCTGCGTCGGCGAACGTGTAACTGCCGAGGTTACGCAATCGCTCCGACATCATGAACAGCACGATCGGCCAACCCGTCAAGAAGCCTAATGCATAGATGAGGCCATCAAAGCCGGTCGCATAGATCAGCGCCGAGATACCGAGGAAAGCTGCGGCCGAAAGAAAATCCCCCGCAATCGCCAGGCCGTTCTGGAGGGGTGTGATCTCATGTCCCGCGGTATAGAAGTCCGCCTTCGATTTGGTTCGACCAGCCGATCGATAGGTGATGAGGAGCGTGACGGCGACAATCAACAGGAACATGCCGATAGCAACCCAGTTCAGATCGCGGCCCGCTACGACAGCGGTGGCCTGCGCATGTGCCGAGAAGGACACCGTCGCGGCAATGGCGGCCAGCAGAATGCGCATGATCATCGGCCACACTCCCGGCGAACGAGCTGTGTCAGGCCGTCGAAGTACGTGTTGGAACGGCGCACATAGTAACCAGTCAGGGCAACGACCATGGCGATCATGCCAAGCGCGATCGACATGCCCAACGGAACGGCTCCGCCTGCCATGCTCTTCCCGAGCGCTGACGACGCCGCTGAGATCAGCCCGATGAAGCCGAAGAACATCAGCAACGTGACGATCGAGAGCCCCCACCGCAACCGTGCCCGTGCGGCGGTCAGCTCCCGAAAAGACGGATTAGACAGGATTTTTCGCGTTTGTTCCGAAGACAGCGACAACGACATGATCTCCCTCCCGCATTCCTTGATCAGTTGGTTTCGACCCAGCTAGGACGCCTGCTTCAGGACATCGTCACTATCGGGCGGCGCGGATTCTTCTATCGACGGAGAGGGTCGCGGCGGAATGTTCGTCAACAGCACGCCCGAATTGGTAAGGGCAGCAATCTCCTGATCGGAGTAGCCGTATTCCTTCATTACTTCGACGTTGTGTTCGCCGCGAAAGGCAGCTTCGCGCGCAGCGGCCAGTGGCGTCTTTGAGAAGTGCCAGGGCTTGCCGGGGATTCTGACAGCTTTGCCGCGGCGGTCCGTAACCTCTTCTATCGCGCCCCACCATTTGACCCAGTCCGAACCGGCGAAGTCCTTGACCGAGCGGACCACGCCGAACGCCAGCTTCACTTCGTCGAGCTGTGCATCGAGTTCGCCGGCCGTGGCAAAGGAAAGAATCCACTGCTGGATGATCTGGTAAAGGGCGTTGAGATTCTTCCGGCGCGCCGCCGGCGTGGCGAATCGGGGATCTGAAGCGAGGTCGGGGCGACGCATCGCCGCGATGTAATTCGGAAACGTCAGACTGCTGACGACGCTGGTCGCGATTGTGATGACGTCACCGTAGCTTGTCTTGAAGAACGGCGAGTCAGCAGGTCCCAGCGCCGCCGGTTCGGCGCCGAGATCCACGTCGGAGAGATCGGCGTGCACCCGCTCATTGACGGCAAGCATGGTGGCGGCCATCGCAATATCGACATATTGGCCTTCGCCTGTTTGGTCGCGGTGATGCAGTGCTGCCAGAATGCCGATGATCGCTTCGAGGCCCGTATAAATGTCAGCATGCGAATAGGCATCATGCCTCTTGACCGTGAGATCCTCGCCGAGATGGTCGATCATCCCGCCGACAAAGCCGGATTCGGCATGGACGGTCGGCGCGTAGGCGCTGCGGTGTGACAGCGCGCTCCCTTGGCCGTATCCGCTGATTGAGGCGTAAATCACTTTCGGGTTGCGCGCGGCGACGGATTCATAATCGAGGCCGAAGAATTTCAATGTGCCGGCGCGAAAATTCTCAACGATGATGTCGGCGCTGTCGCACATCTTGCGCACGACTTCTCTTCCTTCGGGGAAGTTAAGGTCGATGCTGATGTTCCGTTTCCCGACGTTCTGTTGGATATAGTAGTAGGACATGCTCGCGGTTTCGTCGCCAGGCAGTGCGTATCGAGAGATGTCTCCGCGCGGCGGCTCGATCTTGATCACGTCGGCGCCGAGGTCCGACAGTGCCCTGGTGCAGTGGGGACCAGCAAGGACACGCGAGAAGTCGACGACCTTGATTCCGGCAAGGGGTGTACGATTTGTCATGATAACGTCCCTCAGCGGCCCGAGAAAATGGCGTGACCAGGCCCGGACTCGCGGAAGGCCTTGAGGCCGACGACGAGATCGTTGCTCTGGAAGATTGGACGCTGCGCGTCAGACATTGCGCGGTCGGCTTTCACGACGGTCTCGTCCGTGTATTCCCGGATCAGCCGTTTGGTGGCGCCATGCGCCACTGTCGGCCCCATCGCAAGCTCGAGCGCGAGGATCCGCGTCGTTTCTTCAAGCTGGGCTTCGGGCACGACGCGATTGACGATATTCCAGCGCTCTAGCGTCGCCGCATCATAGCGACGTCCGAACAGAGCCATCTCCTTGGCGCGCGCCACACCGGCGCGCGATGCCACACGTTGTATGGCGCCCATCAGCGGATGCAGGCCCAGCGTCACCTCGACCATGCCGGCCTTCGAGGAGTCCGCGGCAACGATGATGTCGCAGGCCAGCGCCAGCTCGAATCCGCCACCGAGGGCCAATCCGTGCATGCTCGCGATGATCGGCACAGGAACCTGTTCGAGCGCATCCAGGCAGGCGCATACATCAATTTCGGGCAGCCGTTCGCCGCGGTTGTCGAATAGTTCTATTTCAGCACCGGCAGAGAAGTGTCGCAACCCGCTGCGAAGGATAATGGCGCGCGCGCCTTCCTTATGAGCCTTTTCGACTGCGTCCAGTAGCGCAGTCAGCAGCGGCTTTGCCACGAGATTGTATGGAGCGAAAGTCATCGTCAGGGTAACGAGATCGCCCTCCCGACTGACGGTAACCAACTCGTTTGGTGTGGCCATTGAATTCCTCCGGATTTTTTTGAGTCAGTCTTTGGGTTCGTTAATGGAACGGTATCTGAAAAACTCATACGGTCAACATAAAAAAGATATTATTCAATCTATCTTGTATTCTCGCGAATCCTTGTGAAAATGGGCGGGATGCCCCAGGACGCGACCAGCCTTACCGTTTCAGCCTATGTTCGACTTCGCTCGGACATCTTGGCCGGCCGCTTGCCGGCCGACGGAAAGCTGAAAATTCAAGATCTGGCTCAATATCTTGGGGTCAGCCCGAGCGTTGTACGGGAGGCTCTTTCGCGTCTCTCCGCCGAGGCACTGGTTATTGCGGAGCCCCAGCGGGGTTTCCGGGTGGCACCCATCAATGCCGCCGACGTTTCCGACCTAACCGCCGTCAGAATCGACATCGAACTGAAATGCATGCACCGCGCGATGAAACTCGGCGGCCTCAAATGGGAGGCTGCGATTGTCGCAGCCGATCATGAGCTCTCGCATACGCCCCATGACATTCGCGACCTTGGCGACGACTGGATGATCGCGCACGCGAAATTCCATGCTACCCTGGTGGCGGCCTGCGACAGCCCCTGGCTGCTGCGAATCCGCGAACAACTCTTCGTCCAGGGCGAACGCTATCGCCGCATCAATGTGCGAATGTCGCGCGCGGATCGTGATCTACGCGCCGAACATTCGGCACTGGCCCAAGCCATTCTTGGCCGGGATGTGAAACTCGCCACCGACCTGATGACGGAACATCTGCGCTTGACCGAGGTGCTGACGCTTCAGTCGCTCAAGTTGCAGGACGCAGTGGTCGCCTAGCAAAAACGTCTCCCGGTCCGATACATTCAATTCGGCCAGCCGCACTCAATTGACCATCCGCTCATATCCTTCCCAGTAGCGCTCTCGCAGCAGCCGCTTCAGGATTTTCCCGGATGGATTGCGGGGAAGCTCGCGCACGAATTCGATCGACTTCGGGATCTTGAACCCCGCCAGCCTTGCTCGCGCGAAATGCAGTATGCCCGTCGGGTCCGCAAAACGATCCGGCTTCAACACGATGAGGGCCTTGACCGCTTCACCCCACCGGTCGTCAGGCACGCCGATGACGGCGACGTCGGCGATATCCGCATGTCCATACAAGGCACTTTCGATCTCGGCGGGATAGACGTTCTCTCCGCCGGAAACGATCATATCTTTCAAACGATCATGAATGTACAAGTAGCCGTTTTCATCAAGGAATCCGGCATCGCCGGTATGCAGCCACCCGTCCCTGAGGGTCCTCGCGGTGTCGTCCGTCCGATTCCAATACCCCCGCATATTTTGTGATGATCGACACACGACCTCACCCACCTGTCTAGCCGGCAGCGATTTTCCCGAAGCGTCGATGATCTGCAACTCGACGCCTTCGATAGGGCGGCCACACGACCTCAAGAGTTCGCCATCGCCAACGGAGTGGTCCGCGTCTCCCAAAACGGTGATGACGCCAGCCGTCTCGGTTAGACCGTAGACCTGGAAGAACCCCGTATGCCTGAACACCCGGAGCGACTTCCTGAGGAGCTCGAGCGGGATCGGTGACGCCCCGTAAAGAATTTGCCTCAGCGAGGAGAGATCGCATGTCTCGACGTTACGTTCGGCCAGCATCGCCAATAACATTGCCGGAACGAGGAACGTGACCGTAACTCGATCGCGCTGTATCGTCTCAAGCGCCACCGATGGAACGAACTCGCGAAGCACGATCGTCTTGAGGCCGGCGACCAGACCGAACACGCCGGTACCCACCCCTGCGATTTGGAATAACGGCATTGCGAGCAACATGACGTCGTCGGACGACCACGCCTTCCAGTCGTCAAGCGCGTGTAGCGGGAAATTTGCGTGAGAAAGCTGCACGCCCTTCGGATAGCCGGTCGTGCCACTTGTGTAGAGTTGCAGGCAAACGTCATCGGGCTTGACTGGCAGTCTCGTCTCAGTCGGCGGGTGAGCATCGCGCCACTTCAGGTAACGAGAGTCCAGCACAATGATTTGGTAAACAGTGTCCAGCTGATCCTGGATTTCAGTGATGAGTTTCTCGAACGATTCCCCGACGAAGAGAATCTCGGTTTTGGCATCGTTGACAGCGAAAACGACCTCGGGAGGTGCCAGCCTTGCATTGATGGGAACCAGGACGGCGCGGGCCTTGGCTGCCCCGAGAAGCACTTGAAAAAAGATATCCGAATTCTTGTCGAGTATCGCAATTCGGCTGCCCGGTCGCACACCCCCAGCCACGAGGCCATTGGCGACCTGATTCGATAATTCGTCCAGGACCCGATAGCTCGTGTCGCGCCCCTCGAAGCTCACGGCGACGGCGTCGGGAGTGATCGCCGCGTAACGTCGCGGAATATCCGCGATCGTCTGGATCGGCGTTGACAGCAAGGCCCCTTCCGATTTGGACATCCATCCCTCCCGTTATGATTTTTGGGATGGAGGATGACCGGCACGGCGCCCGGCAAGTATCTAAATTCTGAACTACCGCTATTCAGCGCAGAATGGCCACGGCCTCTTCGCGCGTCTTACCGCGATATTTCCAGACGCGGCGAAGGCAGCATGTGAGACGGCCTCAGGCCTTGCGTTTGATCACTCTCGCATTTCGAGGGCTGCTCGCGAGCCATTCCCTGGAAGCGGCGAATTCTGCTTCCAGGAATCGCCTGACTTCACGAGTCAATTTTCTCAGGTCGCTCTCGCGCCGGCGCAGCAGCCATACGTTCATCGTAACTGTCTCTTGCGGCAAGACCTGAACCAGTCCCTCGGCTTGCGCGAATGGTACAGCAAGAAGCGCAAGCCCGAGACCGCAACCGGCGGCGGCGAAATGGTTAGCAACCGGGTTGACCCGAACAACGCTGCGGATGCCCGCCGCTTCCGAGAAATACTCCAACAAATGTCTCTGATTGGGCCGAACGTTGCGGAAGGAGACAAAATCGGCAGTATGGCCGATGATGTCGTGATCCCTCAGCTCTGACAATGACCGAGGCGCGGGGCGTCCGGCAAGGTACTGCTCGGAGGCAAAAATCCCCATCGGTACGTCCGCGACCCGCTTTCCAATGAGATCGTTCTCGCCGGGATCTCCCATCCTGATGACGTAGTCCAGATCGCTCGTTGCCAAGCTCTGCTGGTTCACCGTGGAGATGATTTCCAGGTAGATTCGACTATCGCGCCGTCGCAGCTCCGCAACCCGCGGGAGAAGCCAGTGCTTGGTCATGCCTTCGGTCGCCGATATCCTGACCACTGACGATCGTTGCCCGACGCGTGAACGCAGATCGCGATGAAACGACTCGAATGCGAGCATCATATCGCCGGCCGAGCGTTGCAGGTCCTCGCCTTCCCGCGTCAGCTTCACCCCGGACGAGGCGCGAAAGAACAGGGGAGCGGCCACGTAGCGCTCCAGCTCCTTCAGACGCCTGCTCAATGTCGGTTGGCTCATTCCCAGTTCGTGTGCGGCACGATTGACGCTTCCAGTTCTCGCAACCACGGAAAACAAGCGAAACAAATCCCAGCTTGCCTCGGTCATGCTCTCGTCCTTTGCGCAAGCGCTTTTGGTTCCTAATCGCCGAGTGCGAACGACGTCGCAGGACCCGGAAACACAAGCGAAAAAGCCATCAAAGCCTGGCCGCTATTCAATATTGCGTTCCCCGTTCAACAAAATCGACATGGCCTTCCTCGCAGTTTGGGGAAATATGCGAAACAGCTGAACCAACGGACACGGCGATGGCAAAAATCAAGCTCGAGGCGATCAGGGATTTCGTAGGCCAGAATCTCGGAACATCCGACTGGATCACCATCGACCAGCCCATGATTGACCAGTTCGCGGCCTGTACTGGAGACAGGCAGTGGATTCATGTGGACACGGAGCGCGCCAGCAACGAAAGTCCCGCAGGCGGCACCATTGCTCACGGCTTCCTGAGCCTGTCGTTGATCGCGCCCCTCGGCATGGACCTTGGGCTCGCTCCGGTCGACGCAGCTGCGGTCTTCAACTATGGCCTGGATAAGGTCAGGTTCCTGACACCAGTAAGATCGGGTAACCGCGTTCGCCTTCAGCTTTCCATGACCGGTGTCGAACCAAAGGACAACGGGCGTTTGTTGATCAAGGGCAACGCGGTACTTGAGATCGAGAATAGCCAAACGCCGGCTCTGGTTGCCCAGACGCTGACCCTGGTGGTCCCCTAGCCCTCCACCTGCCACCAGAAGGCGGCTATATAGCGACGGTCAGGAAGACGATAGCACCGAAGTCAGACCGCCATCCACGGCGAGAATCTGCCCGGTAATGTGCTTGCCGGCGTCGCTGGCGAAGAGAGCCGCGGCCCCTTTCAGATCGTCCTCGTCACCGATGCGGCGTAGCGGCGCACCGGCGGCGAGCTTCTCGACACCGACAGCTTCGATCGTGCCCTTCGTCATCCTCGATGGGAAAAATCCGGGCGCCAGAGCATTGGTCGTAATTCCGTAACGCCCCCAACTCCCCGCCAGCGCCCGCGTGAAATTGACCACCGCGCCCTTGCTCGTATTGTAGGCGACAGTCTGCATATCCCCGGAACTTCCGAACAGGCCCGCGATCGAAGCAAGGTTGATGATGCGGCCATATTTGTTGGGAATCATCGAGCCCTTCGCAATCTGTTGGCTGAGCAGGAACAGCGAGCGGATGTTCAAGTTCATCACCTTGTCCCACGCTTCGATCGGGTGATCTTCCGTCGGCGCGCCCCAAGTTGCGCCCGCGTTGTTCACCAGAATGTCCACCCGTCCGAGCTTCTTGATCGTTTCGTCGGCAAGGCGGTTGACGTCTTCGTCCCTGGAATTATCCGCTGCGATCCACTCCGCCTTGACGCCGAGCCCGGCAAGATGCGCCTGGGCCTTTTCCAGGTCTGGGGCCTTGCGAGAGGAGATCACGATCCGTGCTCCTAGCTCACCCAGCGCCTCGGCGATCTGCAAGCCAAGGCCACGGGAACCTCCCGTCACAAGGGCGTTTCTACCGGTGAGATCGAATGCCTTCTTGATGCTTCCCATGGTCAAATCCTCCGACTCGTGAGCGAAGTCGTACTGTACGGTCCGCCAGATTCTATTTCCCGAGGAACACTGCCGAGCGACGTTCCACGAAGGACTGGATGCCTTCTTTCATGTCTTCGCTGCTGAAGACGCGATCCTTGATCTTGGGAATGTAATCGATCGCGGCTCTCTCGCCGGCCTCGATGTATTTCAGCGCGGCCTCCTTCGTCACCTGAATGCCGATCGGCGCATTCTTGGCGATCAGATTCGCAATCTCCATCGCGCGCGCAATCTGCTGGCCGGGTGCAACGACTTCCTGAACGAAGCCGATCTTGTGAGCCCTGGCTGCGCCGAACTCGTCACATAGGAACAGGTGATACATCGCGTCTCCCCAGCCCGCCCGCGTCAAATACCGGAAATGGGCACCACCAAGAGGCGCGATCCCGCGCTTGGATTCCATCTGACAGAACCGGGCGTCGTTGGCGGCCACGACGATATCGCCAGCCAGCATCATTTCGATGCCAATCGTGAAGCAGATCCCCTGCACTGCAGTCACAATCGGCTTGCGGCACCGGCTCTTCAAGGCGAACGCATCGATGTTGCCGGGCTTTAGCTCGGTATTCTCGGCCTTGGGTCCGAAGAATTTCGGCATATCCAGCCCGGCCGTGAAATCCGGACCCTCGGCGCAGAGCACTCCGACCCAATAATCGTCGGTGCGATCGAGAAGCGTCATCGCATCCGACATCTGCGCCATCATCTGCGGGCTGAAGGAGTTCTTCTTCGCTACGTTGTCGATGATGATCTTGAACACATGCCCGTGCACCTCGGTGCGGATCTGGCCGACTTGGGTCTTGGTGTCGCTCATTGTTCGTCTCCGAAATTCTTCCAGGCGACTGCGCAATGACGCGCATGCCCCTCCCGTCGACCGGCATGCGCCGATCTTCTTTGGCAACCAGCTTGGACAGATCGCCGAAATACCGGCCACCAAATATTTGGATAACCTTTATTCAGTGGCGACGCACCCGGCCTCGCAACCCTTCATCGCTCAGCGCAGCGCAGCGAATGCAGTCCGTTCGAAGGACATCAATTCCTCCGTCCGGCCGTCGCGTATCTTCAGGAGCCATTGCGGATCCTGAAGCAGCGCCCGCCCCACCGCGACAAGATCGAACTCCTCGCGATCGAGGCGGCGGATCAGTTCGTCGAGGGACGCCGGACGGGAGCTCTCCCCGCCATATGCGGCGATGAACTCGCCGGTCAGGCCGACCGACCCGACCGAGATCGTCGGCACTCCCGTCACCTTTTTGGCCCATCCGGCGAAGTTCAAATCGGAGCCATCGAACTCCGGTTCCCAGAAGCGCCGTTGTGAGCAGTGCAGAATGTCGACCCCCGCGTCGACCAGAGGTTTGAGCCAGGCTTCCAACGCGCGAGGCGTATCGGCCAGCTTCACTTCGTAGTCCTGTTGCTTCCGCTGGCTGATGCGGAGCAATATCGGAAAGTCCGGTCCGACCGACTTGCGCACCGCGTGAACGATATCAGCGGCAAACCGGGCCCGGCCCGGCAGGTCCTTGCCTCCATAGGCATCCTCGCGGTGATTGGTGCCTTTCCAGAAGAATTGATCGATCAGATAGCCGTGCGCGCCATGCAATTCGACGGCGTCGAACCCCAGGCGCTTCGCGGCAAGCGCCGCATCGGCGAAAGCGCGGATGGCGTCTGCGATGTCCTCTTCGCTCATCGGCTCGCCGAATTTCTTCTCCGGCCGCGACAAACCAGACGGGCTGTCGTAGGCGCCCGGAGGAGACCAATCCTGGGCGCGGGTGCGAACGGCTCCGACGTGCCATAGCTGCGGTGCCATCATGCCACCCGCGGCATGCACCTCATCGACCACACGCCGCCACCCCGCCAGTTCCTTCTCTCCGTGAAAACGGGGAACATTCGGATCGTTCAGGGATGCCGGACGATCCACGCCCGTGCCCTCCGAGATAATGAGGCCGACCGCTCCTTCGGCACGCCGACGGTAATACCGCGCGACGTCTTCGGTTGGGATTCCGCCCGGAGAGAACGAGCGCGTCATCGGCGCCATCACGACCCGGTTCGGCAAGTTCAGCCCTTTCAGCTTGAAAGGCCGGAAGAGAACGTCGCTGGACATCCGTGCTCCATGGTTCAGTTGGTCGTTTTGCGGGCTTAGATCATCCGCATGTTCAGAAGGTACAATTCACCTTCCGTCAGCGCTGAGTACGTCGCCGAATTGCTCCCACGTGGTCCCGTTCCAGCGCTGAAGCTGGAGTTGCGTGTACGCCATGCTGCCTTCGGGGCCCGTGTTGACCACGACACCCGGTATGGAAGTGGGAAGAGACAGCCCGCGTATGCTCCGCGATTGCTTGACGATGTTCTCGCGCGAAAGATCGTTGCCGCACTGCTTCAGCACCTGCTCCAGGATCTGTCCCTGCTGGGTACCGAACAGATAATTGTTGTCGCCGATATCCGCGCCCGGCAGGTATTTGGCAAAAAAGTCCCGGTACCACTTAATGCCCGGATCGTCTGCCCATTTCTTGTCGTTCGGATCCTTCGTGATGGTCGCGGCGACGATGCCCACGGCCTTTTCCGGTCCCGCGGGGACGATGGTCGACGACACGGAGCTCGAAACGAAGTTGATCAGGAACAGAGGCTTCCAACCGATCTCATCGACTTTCTTGATGGCCTGCGCTGCGAATTTCGGTGTGCCGGCCACCAAAAAGGCCTCTGCCCCAGACGACTTCAGCGACACGACGTGGGAATCAATGGTTGGCTCGGTCACCTCATAGGAGGACACGACGACTTTCTTGTCGAAATCGTCCTTCAGGTAGGCCTTGAATGCATTGACGAAGTCCTTACCCAAATCGTCGTTCTGATAGAGTATGGCGATCTTCACGTCGGGCCGGGTCTGGGTGATGTATTTTGCGTAGATTCGTCCTTCGGTGTCGTAGCTTGGCAATCCCGTCGTGGTCATGGGGAATTCAGTGAACTTCGTGAACTTGCTGACGCCGCTCACGACAAACAGGTGCGGCACTTTCTTCGCGTTGACGTACTTGATGGTGGCGCTGATGCCGGGCGTACCCAACGGGCCAAACAGGAACGCCACCTCGTCGCTCTCGATGAGTTTCCTGGTCTGCTCCACCGTCTTGGGAGGGCTGTAACCATCGTCGTAGGTGATGAGGTTGATCTTCCGTCCGTTGATGCCGCCACGCTCGTTGATCGAATTGACGTAGGCGATCATGCCCTTTCCGGTATTGCTGAGCGGCGAAGCGGGGCCGCTAAAAGGGAACGTCGCCCCTATCTTCACCTCGGATTCGGTGACGCCCGGGGTCTGCGCATGCGCGCCGGCTATGGATGCCGCGAGCGCGGCTACAATCATGGCGCTTCTCAACATTGTCATCTCCCTACGGCGACAAGTCCGTCGCTCACCGTTCTTTCCTGAACCGGCATATTGCCGTTCAAATCACTCCTGACGCCCGTCAGCCAGCGGCTGCCGCACGGGACGCCTTCGGGGCGGCCTGTTCGTTCGCCATCTCCCGTAGCTTGTGTTTCAGTATCTTGCCGGTGGAGGCCGAGGGCAGAGCGTCAAGCACGATCAATTCGGTCGGACGCTTGTAGGACGTGAGCAATTGGGCCGTGTACGCCTTGAGGTCTTCCGCGCCGATGCTCGCGCCGGGGAGAAGCTGAACGAACGCGACGACCTCCTCGTTGCCCTCGACCTTTCGTCCGACGACGGCCGACTGAACGACCTGGTCGTGAGCGTTCAGGACCGCCTCCACCTCGGCGGGATAAACGTTGAAGCCGGAGCGGATGATAAGCTCCTTGGTGCGACCAGCGATGTAGAGATGCCCCTTGCCGTTCACCCGCGCGAGATCCCCCGTGTTGAACCATCCCTGCTCATCGATCGCCGCCGCCGTCAGGTCGGGCGCACGATAGTAGCCGAGCATGATGTTCGGACCTCGAACGTGCAATTCGCCCACCTCTCCGATCGCCACCTTTTTTCCTCGCTCGTCCACGATCCGGTGCTCAATGCCAGGAAGAAACGGGCCGACCGACTCGTCCGGGACAGGCTGTTCCGAACGGACCCCCGTGAGCCCCGGTGAGCATTCCGTTATGCCGTAATTGTTCAGCAGCGGGATTCCAAACTCGTCCTCGATCCGCTTCTTGAGGTCGAGGTCGAGCGGAGCGCCGGCGACGGCCATGATCCGCAGGCTGCCCCGTTCGAGCTGTTGGATGCCCTTGACCGCCTTGTGTTCGAGCAGACGCTGATATGTGGCAGGTACGCCAAACAGGCTCGTAATCCCTTCCTCGGCGATGGCGTGAGCCAGCGCAGCGGGATCGGCCTTGGCCACGACATGCAACGTGCCGCCGTGCATCAGCGTCGAGATCAGCAAGATCGCATACCCGACGATGTGCGACATCGGCAGCACGCCGTAAATGCGGTCGCCTGGACCGCTTCGGCGAAGGATTCCCGACGTCCTTGCGGTGAAGAGGAGGTTGCGGTGACTCAGCATGACGCCCTTCGGTGCACCGGTCGTGCCTGAGGTGTATAAAAGGCCTGCGACCTGGTGGGCGCCATCCTTCTCGACGGGCTCCGCTTCGGCATCCGCATTGAGAGGACCGATGCCGATTCCGTCGAACGGCCCCACGGCGCCGATTTTCGCACCGATGCGGCTGGCATGGTCGGCCGCTTCCTTCGACAGCGCCGAGTTGAACAGTACGCGTCTGGCACCGCTGTGCGTCCCGATCAGGTCGATCTCTCGGGGCGAAAGGCGGGGATTGACCGGAATACCCCAGGCACCGAGCTTGCTGGCTGCGAAGAGCATCACGCCGAGGGCCACGCTGTTCTCACTGGCAATCATCACGCGATCACCGGGCCTGATGGCCAATCCGGCGAGATTCTTTGCCGCAGCGTCGACCGCATCCGAGAACTGCCGGTAGCTCCAGGCACGCCCGCCTTCCACGAGGGCCGGATGATCCGGAATATCCCGCACGAACGGTGCGTAGACCTCGTGAACTCTGGACGGCAAGCCGTCCAGCAGTTCGGCTGCGGTGAGCTCGTCCACGCTCCTCATGCCATCCTCCCTCGCGCCTTGTTTTCGGCAGCGTGCGCGGCCCCCTTCAACCGGGAGGTCCGCACCCTTCATTCCTATCGGCCGGCTGAGTAAACCGTTCTAAAATAGAACTGTCAAGACAAGTGAACGTCAATGAACCAGCAAAATACGGATTCCCTTGGTGCAGAAACTGAATTCTAATTTAGAATTGGTCATCTTTGCGCAATTGTTCGGAGGGATCAGCTGAGCGCAATTACCATTTCTCGACCCACGGCCGCAGCACGACTTGAAAAGCCCAGGTCGACCGGTGCTGGCGGTGCAGCTGCAGATAGGTTTCCGCGATATGGACAGGGTCGGCCATGTTGTCGTCCACGGTCGTTCCCGCCAGCCGGTGCGCGCGGGTCCCGTCCTCCTGAGTCCAACCGATCGCGGCATCGATCGGCACATTCGCCACGTGGATTCCCTGCGGCATCAATTCTCTCGCCAGGCTTTGCGCGAGTCCGGACTTGGCATGGCACGCCATCGCAAATGCACCACTTGATGGAAAGCCCTTGAGCGCCGCGCTGGCGTTCGTAAAGATGATCGTTCCTCTCGTACCATTGACGTCGGGTTCGTTTCCGAGCATGAGCCGAGCTGCCTGTTGACCCACCAGAAACGCGCTGAATGCCGAGTTTCGGATTGTTTCGAGCGCCATCATCGGGTCGGCTTCGAGAATGCCCTTTCGGAAAATGCCGGGAACGCGGCCATCGATGTTATGCACGACAAGCCTCGGCGTTCCGATCTCTCGAGCGACATTCGCGAACAGTTGTGCCACGGCAGCCGGTTCGCTTGCATCGCAGGCGTACCGACGCACGCCGTGCATCTTTTCGAGAGTCTCAAGGACGGCTTTTTCCGGATTCCTGGCTGCGACGGCGACACGCATCCCGTTTTCCGCGAACAGCCTGGCGCAACTCGAACTGATGCCCGGGCCACCACCCACTATAAGCGCAACCTCCTGTGTAGAAGTCTGGGTGCCGGGGCTGGACTGAATCATGTTGCTTCCTCCGATGCATTTGATGGCCGTCAGGATCTTCTCTCCGATCGTACACGCGAGAAATGGGGCCGCGCCTGCGCGACCCCATGGTCGTCAGCGGGCTGCCCCAGCGATGACGGGGTAGTCGGTGACGCGATCCCGGATCGCGCACAGCAGTTCGTCCGTCCCCGTATCAACCGAGATGGATCCATCAGTCACGTTTCTGACCTTTCAAGTCCCGCGGAGAGCTCTCCAAAGTGACCCAGCGCGCCGTGTCCGTGTTCGAACATCACCAAATTTCGTTGAATGGCCGCAGTTCCGTGAGAAACGACCAGGCCGAGCGGTCCTGACCGTAGAGATGCAATAATTCGTCGGCGATCGCCGCCGGCTTGATGAAGAATTCATCCGGTTTGTCGCTCATCCGCGCGCGCATCCGGGGCGTATCGATAACGGCGTCGATGAGAACGTAGGAGACGTGCACACCGAGAGGTCCCAAGTCACGTGCGATCGACTCGGCCAGAATGCGCTGCGCCGCCTTTGTCGGAGCGAAGCCGGCGAAATTGGCCTTGCCTCGGATCGAAGACGTGTTTCCGGTCACCAGGATTGCGCCCTTGCCCCGATCGATCATGTCAGGCGCCAGTTCGCGTGACAGGTACAACAGGCCCATCACGTTGACCTCGAAGTTGCCCTTCAGCATCTTCGGATCGATCTCGCGAAAATTCCCCCAGCCCCCACCGACCGCGTTGTGGATGAGAACGTCAGCCGCGCCAAAGCGGCGCTTCACGTCACTGACCACAGTCCGCACCTGGCCTTCGTCCGAGACGTCGCAGGTCACCGCGTGCACGTCCGGAAGCTCTTGCGCAAGTCGATTGATGAGGTCCGCTGAGCGGGCAAGCGCGATGATACGAAACCCGCCAGCAGAGAAGCGCTTGACGATGGCGGCTCCCGTGCCCGGCCCTACTCCCGTCACGATCGCGATTGGTTTCTCGGTCATTAGACCTCCCCTCGAGCTCTTATCCGGCCGCTCTTTTATGAATTCGTTCGGACTGCGACTGATAGGCGGCAGCCTCGTGCCCTGACACCAGGGTCAAACGCACCGGAACGTTCTTGTGGTACGGCGTGCCCGCAATGGGATCGCGGTTGCCGCTCTCGGTGAGCAGATTGATGCGTGGCCCGTTGATCAGGCGCTCTCCATCGGGCGTGGGGTATGCCTGACCGTACCCGTGCGGCAGCGCCAGCTGGCCATTCCGCATGGAGTTATCGACCTGGCAGCGAACGACGAGACGCCCGACCGCCGACTCCACGGCGATCCAGTCGCCATCCTTCGCACCCAGCTCACGCAGATCGCTCGAATTGATCAACAAGGCGCCGTCCGGGTCCTCGCGACGCCACGCGGGATCGCGAAAGATCTGGTTGGCGTTGAACATGCGGCGACCACCCGCCGCCAGCATGAACGGGAACTCGCTTGGCGCGCCCACGGCTTGCGGATCGAGACGCGCCAACCATTCCAGCATCTGCGGGACGACCAGCCGAACCTTGCGATCCGAATGGCTGATCAGTGACCAGACCTCGTCATAGTCGTGCCGGGTAACCGCTGCACCCTGCCGGGCGGCCACGATGGTGTCGAAGAGGAGATCTCCGAGCTGCTGGTCCGCCACCTCGTCGGAGGCGCCGATCGCCCGCCGCACCGCTTGCGGCGATCGCTTCGCGCAAGCCAGCGCGGCGCTCCACATCGGTGCCGCGGCCGCGGTACCGTCGGGAAGCGTCTTTCCCAGCGTATGGTAGAGCACCAGGGCGGGCACTGCCGCAGGGTTTTCCGCGATGAAAGCACGAAAGGCCGCGGCGAATTCAGCTCGCGAGCGCCCTGCTATTTCCCGCAACGGCGCGAGCACATTGTCACCCGGCAGAAGCCCCATGGCGACGGCAAGCCGCGTGTAGATTTCTGGCTCCGGCAAGGTGCCAGCAAGGGGCGGCAAGACACCGGCACGAACGTGAAAATAGTTTGTCGGGAACTCGTAGTTAAAGAGAGTAAATTCGGTCTTCTCGTATTGTGTGGACGCCGGGAGAACGTAATGCGCGAGCCGTGCGGTTTCGGTCATCGCAACATCGACGACAACGCATAGTTCGAGCGATTGCAGCGCGCGTTCCACCGCCGCCGTGTTGGCCGCCGTGTTGGCAGGATTGGAGCTATCGATCCAGGCGCAACGTAAGCGGTCCGGATGGTCCTTGAGCACCGCTTCGGGGAAGATGTTGGGCGGCAACAAGCCGCCAATAATTGCGTCGCCGGTCGGCGCGAATGTCTGGTTCGGCGAATTTCCCCATAGCGGTTGAAGCCAGCTATGCAACTGGTTGGTGCCTTCCCGGCCGAAATTGCCGGAAAGCATGATCAGGAGCTTCTCGAGATAGGAGTTGAGAGTCGAGTTGACGCCTTGCTGGATGCCGAGTTCAACCCGAACCACCATGGCCTTCGCGGCCGCAATCATGGCGGCGCAGCGCTCCAGCTCCGCGATGGAGATGTCGGCGGCGGCCGCCCATTCCTGAACCGGGATGTTCAGTAGCACCTGCCTCACTTCCGCGAAGCCGATCGTGTGCTCCTCAATGAACTTGTGGTCAAGCCGGTCGGAACGGACGAGCGTGGCCAGCAGCGCGCCAAGAAGAAACGTATCGCCGCCGGGACGAACCGCAAGATGCAGATCGGCCATTTTGGCGGTTTCGGTTCGCCTGGGGTCGATGACGATCAGCTTGCGTGCGGGATCCTTGCTGATCTGATTGAGATGGTCGCGCGCATTGGGGAAGCCGTGCGCGATCCAGGGATTGGCGCCGATGACAACCAAGAGATCGCAATGATGCACATCCTCTGTCGTGTGGCAGGTTTGGCTGCCGAACATGTGGCCATTGACCCAGAAGTCGCCGGTTTTTTCCTGCGAAAGGGCGTTGAAGACGCTGCGCGAACCGAGCGCGCGCAACAAGCCACTGGCATAGGCGCCGCCGGCATGGTTGCCCTGCCCGCCGCCGCCGTAAAGGGCAATGCTCTTGCCACCGTGCCTGTCGACGATGTCCCGCATCCGCTGCGCGATTTCTGCGATCGCCACGTCCCATTCGATCTCGTCAAAGCCGCCGTCGGACCGCCGACGCAGCGGGGTCGTGAGCCGATCCCTGTGGTGCGCATAATAGGGAATGCGGGTCGCCTTGTTGCACAGATAGCCTTGCGACTTCGGATTTGAACGGTCGCCCCGCACTTTCTCAAGGCGCCCGTCGTTCACCAAGACTTCGATACCGCAATTTACGTAACACAGGTTGCAGGCCGTCTTGAGCCACTTACCGGCCGTCATGGTGACCTCCCTATTTGTCGCAGCGTATCGCCTTCTTTGTTCTGCGCCGGGGCTTCTGTCTCCGGCGGCCTGCAGTCATACGTCCGGCATCGAGAATGCTATCGGAAAGTTTCCCGGCACCGACAGCACGCGACAGCACGATCGATCCAACCATGGCTGCAATGGCGCCCGTCGCGATTTGGCGAGCCTGTTCGGGCGCCTCATCGGGAAGCAGCTCGACAAAGACGTCGATCATATTTTCCAGTTTGGAAGCCAAGGCCCGCCGCTCGCCGGGGCTCGATCGAGCGACATCAGCAGCCAGGGCTGGAAGCGCGCAACCGTGTCTTGGATTGTCGCGATGCCGGGGGCTGAGATAGTCGGCGATCAACGCCTCGAAGCGATCCTCGTCGCCCTTTCCGTTCGCCAGTCTTTTCCACCGCTCGACCATTTGGTCCATTGCAAAAGCGATTGCCTCGCCGACAAGCGCGGCACGCGAATCGAAATGGTTATAGAACCCGCCATGCGTCAGACCCGCGAGCTTCATCAACTCGATAACACTGAGCCCCTCGGCGCCGTTTTGACGCAAGCCGTAGGAAGCATTTTCAACGATCCGTTCGTGGGTTTGCCGCCTGTGGTCTTCGACGTAACGCATCGCCTCTCCGTGAAAGCTCATGGGTAGCCAGCTGTACAAGCCGTTCCCATCCCCTCCCTGCAATTCTGGAACCGCGCTTTTGCAGACCACGGCAACATTTCATTGCAATGCCGGCTATCTTATATGACTATCGTCATATAACAACAGCGATCAACAGGAGAATTCGCCATGGCTGCCGCTTCCGATCCCGTCGTCATCCTTTCCGCCGCCCGTACGCCGCTCGGCCGCTTCATGGGCGAGCTCTCGCCGCTCAGCGCACACAAGCTCGGCTCCCATGTGATCGGAGCTGCTCTGGAGCGGGCCAAGCTGGCGCCCGAGCGGATCGACGAGGTGTTCATGGGCAACGTGCTGCCGGCCGGACAAGGCCAGGCGCCGGCGCGCCAGGCCGCTCGTGGCGCCAAATTGCCGGATGCCACCGGCGCCACCACCATCAACAAGGTCTGCGGCTCCGGCATGAAGGCCACCATGCTTGCTCACGACATCATCAATGCCGGTTCCGCCGAGATCGTTCTGTCCGGCGGCATGGAGAGCATGAGCAATGCGCCCTATTTGCTGGCCAAGGCGCGTGGCGGCTATCGCGCTGGCCACGACCGCATCATCGACCACATGTTGATGGACGGGCTGGAAGATGCATATGAGACCGGACGCTCGATGGGCGACTTTGGCGAGGCCACGGCGGAGGCCTATCAATTCACCCGCAAGGACCAGGACGACTATGCGATCGAGACCTTGACCCGCGCCCGCAAGGCGGTTGAAGGCGGCGCGTTCAAGGCTGAGATCGTTCCGATCACGTTGACCGAGAAGGCCGGGCCGAGGATCATCTCCAATGACGAGCATCCCCTCAAGGTCGATCCCGCCAAGATCCCAGGACTGAAAGCCGCGTTCCGTGCCAACGGCACCATCACGCCCGCCGCCTCCTCCGCCAATGCTGACGGCGCTGCGGCGCTCATCTTGGCGAAGCGCTCGCTGGCCGATCGCGACGGCCTTCCCGTGCTGGCCGAGATCAAGGGCCATGCCACCCACAGCCAGGAGCCACAATGGTTCACCACGGCCCCGATCCCGGCTATTCGCAAGCTGCTGGACAAGGTGGGCTGGAGCGTTGGCGACGTCGATCTGTTCGAGATCAATGAGGCCTTTGCCGTCGTAGCGATGGCGGCGCAGAAGGATCTCGGCATCCCCAGAGAGAAGCTGAACGTCAACGGCGGCGCCTGCGCGCTGGGTCATCCCATCGGCGCCACCGGCGCGCGGCTGATCGTGACGCTGCTGCACGCGCTCGAAGCGCAGAACCTCAAGCGCGGCGTCGCGTCGCTCTGCATCGGCGGCGGCGAAGCCACGGCCATAGCGATCGAGCGAGTCGTCCGCTGACACCACGGCTGCCCGGACAAGAAGCGGCTCGGCGAGTGGCGTGAACGCGTCACTCGCCGCTTTGCAACCAATCTCTTTTTATCAGTGCAAAGTCTAGATGGCTGACCAGATCAAGAACAGGCCGAGGGACGTTCCCACCTCCAGCGCCCTGCCGATCGCGGTCCTTTCCGTCCTGGCCGCAATGGGCACGCTCGCGACCAACATTCTGCTGCCGTCTCTGCCGCAGATTGCGATCTCACTGAATGTCACGAGTGCGGCGGTCACGTCCGCCATCACGGTCTTTCTGGCAGAGTTCGGGTTGGGCCAGCTCCTGGTCGGACCGCTCTCGGATCGCTACGGAAGACGTTGGCCGGTCCTGATCGGATTTGGCGTGTTCTTCGCCGGCAGCGTTTGGTGCGGTCTGGCAACCGATCTGCCCAATCTCCTGATCGGCCGCGTCGTGCAGGCAGCAGGGGCTTGCGCGACCTCCGTGCTGTCTCGCGCCATCGCCCGCGACATGTTCAGCGGCGCGGCACTGGCACGCGCAATGGCGCTCATCATGATCGTGATGTCCGCCGCCCCCGGGTTCTCGCCGCTGCTGGGTGGCGCACTCGACCACAGCTTCGGCTGGCGCGCCGAATTCGCGCTGGTCGCTGCCTTTGCCGCAGGCGGCGCCGTCGCCTACAGCATTGTTCTCGGCGAAACCCACCATTCGATCCGTACGCCGTTCAATCCGATTGTCATCGGCAGGACCTATGCCGGCCTGATTGGCGACCATCGCTTCGCTATTCCCGCGGCCACCTCGAGCCTCATCATAGGCGGTTTGTTCTCGATGTTTTCGGCTGCACCGCGCCTATTCATCGAAGCGCTGCACTTCACGCCGATTCAGCTCGGCCTCTTCTTCGCCGGCACCGTCTTTATCGTATTCGCGGCTGGCCTGCTGGCGACGAGATTGGCGCCACGCTACGGGCTCGATGGCCCGATCCGGGCAGCATTGTTGGCGACAGCGGCCAGCAGCCTGGCGGTTCTGCTCATCTCGATGCTCAACCCGACTTTCTTGCCGTTTCTGGGCGCGATGAGCGTCTATCTCCTCGGCATGGGGATTGTCAGTCCACTGGCCACCGCACGCGCTCTCTCTCCATTCGGCAACAAGGCCGGCGCGGCCTCGGCGCTGCTGGGCTTCTCGCAGATGATGACCGCCGCAATCGGCGTGTGGCTTGCTGCCACGGTATCGCAAGAAGCGATGCTGGCCCTGGGCGTCGTGTTGAGCGCGTTTTCGATGCTGGCCCTTGGCCTGTACGCGTGGGGGCCCGGGACTTGATCAGCTTGTGACTCCACACGCTCCCCGGCACGGCATCAGGTGCCGTGGAATTCCGGCTTGCTGCTGCCGGGCGGGCGCTTCATCTCGAACATGTTTTCGGTCCTGACCTCGAGGTAATCTCCACCCCGGCCCGCACGCAGTATCGGACGCGCAAGTGCCGTGTTGTAGACGCCGTCCTCGATCAAGGATTTGTCGATGTAGACCGCGACAACCTCGCCAAGCACGAACCAACCTTCGACCTTTTCGCCGCGTGCGTTGGCCAGTTGAGAGACCTCGACGACCTTGCATTCCATGGCGGCCCTGCTCTCGCCCACCCGCGGCACACCAACGTGGCGCCCGGGTATCGGCGTCAGTCCGGCTGCTTCGAACTCGCTCACGCCGTGATCGAGCGGTGTCGCTGTCACGTTCATGCGCTCACCAAGATCCATGGTGACCAGATTCCAGACGAACTCGCGGGTCTCGCTGACGTTCTTGACCGTGTCCTTCCACGAAATCGAGGAGAACCCGATGATCGGAGGATCGTAGAGGAACGCGTTGAAGAAGCTGTACGGCGCGAGATTAAGTTGACCAGCCGCATTCCGCGACGAAATCCAGCCAATCGGACGCGGCGCGACAATCGCGTTGAACGGATTATGCCGGAGCCCGTGCCCCTTCGAAGGCTCGTAATAGTGGAAGTCGGACGGATCCATAAGGTCCCTTTCCCGAGGTCGACGAAAATCGGCCATCGCTCGCTAAACGCGCTCCATCACACCGCAAGCGGCTCCCGCTACCACTTCTCGCCGAACGGACGAATCTCCAGCTCGAAAGTCCAGGCGCTTTTGGGCTGCTGATAAAGCAGCCAGTAGGACTCCGCGACCGACGATGGCGGCATCAAGAGATCGGGGTCATCCAGCGCATTCGGACCGAGCGCCTCGATTCGCCGCTGGCGGACCCATTCGGTATCAACGCCGGAATCGATGATGAGGTGGGCCACGTGGATGTTCTTTGGACCCAGTTCGCGCGCGGTCGCCTGGGCAACGGCGCGCAGGCCGAACTTGGCGCTGGCGAAGGCTGCGTATCCGCTTCCGCCGCGAAGGCTCGCGGTAGCACCGGTGAAGAAGATATTGCCCTTGCCGCGGGGCAGCATCAGGCGGGCTGCCTCACGGCCGGCGAGAAAGCCGGAATAGCAGGCCATCTCCCAGACCTTGCGGAATACGCGTTCGGTCGTATCCAGGATCGGAAAATTGACGTTGGCACCGATGTTGAAGATACAAACCTCGAGCGGCGCGTGCTTGTCCGCGTCGCCAAGAAATGAGACGATCTCCTCTTCCTTGCGCGCATCGAGGGAGCGCGCATGGATTTCGCCGCCCGCCGCCTCGATTTCCTTGACCAGCGGCTCGAGCTTGGCGCCATTGCGGCGCCCGGCGAACACGGTGAAGCCCTCTGAAGCGAACTTCTTGGCGATCTCGCCGCCGATATAGTCTCCGGCGCCGATCACAGCCACGGTTGCGTTTCTTTTTTTCAAGGATGTCCTCCCGGTAAAGTTAGATATGTTGCCGGCGGAGTTCGGGCTGCACCGAAGGGACTGCGCCACCTTCGCGCAAGGACTCCGCCAGCTTGTGCTTGAGTATCTTGCCGGTCGAGGTCGCCGGCAAGGCATCAAGTATGACGATTTCGGACGGCCGTTTGTAGGAAGTCAGCTGAGATCGGGCGAAACTCTTCAGAGTCTCGGGCGTCGTGCGAGATCTCGGCAGCAATTGCACAAAGGCGACGATCTCCTCATTGCCGTCCGCGGCACGACCGACCACAGCGGATTGCACGACGTCCTTGTGTGAATTGAGGACCGCTTCGACCTCCGCGGGATAGACGTTGAACCCGGAACGGATGATCATTTCCTTGGAGCGGCCCACGATGTACAGGCAATCGCCGTCGAAACGCGCGAGGTCGCCGGTATTGAACCAGCGCTCGCTGTCAATCACCTTCGCGGTAAGCTCGGGGGCACGATAGTACCCCAGCATCACATTGCGCCCGCGAACATGCAGCTCGCCGACTTCACCTGCTGCCGTCGGAAACCCTTCCAGGGTTCGCACCCGTGCCTCCACACCCGGAAGCAGCGTCCCAACCGCCTGATCCGAGCGCGGCCTATCGAAACGTACGCCTGATATTCCCGGCGAGCATTCGGTGATCCCGTAGCCGTTGAGCAACGGAAGCCCGAACTCCTTTTCCACACGCGACTTCAGATTCAAATCCAGCGGCGCGCCGGCAACGGCAATCAAGCGCAACGAACCTCGGGCGAGCTGCTCCACGCCTGATACGCTCTTGTACTCCAGCAGGCGCTGATAGGTGGCAGGCACGCCATTGAGGATGGTGACGCCCTCCTGCGCGATCGCCTTTACGGTCGTTGCAGGATCGTACTTGCTGACCATCCGCACCGTGCCACCGACCATCAGCGTCATGATCAGGAGGGAGATGCCGACGATATGCGAGATCGGCAACACAAGATAGATTTTGTCCTTCTCGTTCATTCTGCGGAAGTACGCGGTAGTCTTTGCGCTGATCAGAAGGTTGTCATGCGAGAGCATCACGCCCTTGGGAGTCCCCGTCGTCCCTGACGTGTAGATCAAAACCGCGACTTGCCTTGCTGGATCGGTCTCCACGGGCTGGACTGTCGCACTTTCGTTGAGCGGGCCGACACCAATTTCCGGCAGCGGGCCAATTCGCCGGTTCTCGGCGCCGTAGCGTGAGGCGTGAGCAGCGGCCTCCTTCGAAATACCCGACGTGAACAACATCCGCCTGGCGCCGCTGTGATCGCGGATCTGGTCCAGTTCGCGCGCCGACAAGCGCGGGTTGGCGACAATTGCCCAGGCGTCGAGCCGGCTCGCCGCCAGCAGCAAAGCAGCAAGCGCAATACAGTTTTCGCTGACAATGATCATCCGGTCGCCGGCCCTGATCCCCAGCGATGAGAGCACGGTGGCGGTCTCGCCAACGCGCTGCTCCAGATCTCGATAGCTCCAGGAAGCCCCGTCCTCGACCAGCGCAATCCGGTCGGGCGCTCTGGCAACCGGTCCTGCCGTTATCTCATGGATTCGGCTCGGCAAGCCGACAGCAATCTCGTCGCCACTGATCGTCTCTGAAAGCTCCAGCACGACTGACCTCCCGATCGACCATGCCGACGCTGCAATGCGGCACACTTGGCGTCGATTTATAGTTCTTTTTTAGAACTCGTCAACTGATTGATCATCGTCCAGCCTTTTTCGAGAGCCGAATGGACAGTCCATCTCCGAGCAATGGTTTTGCGCGGCTCATAAACCGCCGTTTACAACGCATCATCCGACAGCTAGTCTAAAGTATCAAATAAGAACTTAAAGGGAGGATCGAGGATGGCGGCGAGCCGCGGTGTAGCGATACTTGTGGGCGCAGGCGATGCCATTGGCGCGGCGGTCGCCCGGCGTTTTGCCCGAGGCGGCTATACGGTTTGCATCTGCAGGCGCGATGCCTCCAAATCGCAGGGACTAGTGGCCGAGTTGAGGGCCGCGGGGCATGACGTTCACGCATTCAGCGTAGATGCGCGCCAGGAAGCAGAAGTCCAAGGCATTTTCGCGCGCGTCGAGAATGAGCACGGGCCTGTCGAGGTTTGCCTCTACAATGCCGGCTCGAACGTCAACAAGCCTCTGCTCGACACGACGGAGAAGTTGTTCTTCAAGGCCTGGGAACTCGCCTGCTATGGTGGTTTCCTGGTTGGACGCGAGGCTGCCCGCGTGATGCTGTCGCGCGGACGCGGTGCCATCTTCTTTACGGGTGCGACGGCAAGCGTGCGTGGCGGCCCAGGATTTGCAGCATTTTCATCAGCGAAGTTCGCACTTCGAGCAGTGGCCCAGGCGATGGCGCGCGAGCTTGGACCGAAGAACATTCACGTCGTGCATCTTCTGATCGACGCCGGCGTGGATAGCGAGGCGATTCACCAACGCATGAAGGCAGCGAAGGGCATCGAAGCAAGCGATATTCCGCCCGATAGCCTGACCACGACGTCTTCCATTGCCGAAGCCTATTGGTTCACCCACCAGCAAAGCAAAGATGGCTGGACCCACGAGCTCGATCTCCGTCCGTCCGTGGAGAATTGGTAATATGAATGCGACACCAGACCTGACCCTGTGGGGCGTTGGAACGAGTCGCACCATTCGTCCGCATTGGGCCATGCACGAACTGGGCTTAGCCTACAAGATAAGGCCCATTGGCCCGCGGACCGGCGAAACGAAGACCGCAGAATACACGAAGCTCAATCCGCGCCAGAAGATCCCGCTGCTTCAGGATGGCGACTTCTGCATCGGCGAGAGCGCGGCGATCGTTGCGTACCTGTCGCGAACATATTCCACAAAGGAACGCTCGCTGATTCCGGAAGCGACCCGCGAGTACGCCGCGTGGCTGGAATGGTGCTTCTTTATCGTCGCCGAGCTGGATTCCACCAGCCTTTACGTGATGCGCCGCCATCGGGCCGACGCGCTCGGACCGATCTACGGCATTGCACCGGAGGTCGTTGCCCAGGCCGGCGAATATTTCCGCCAGCAGTTGCGCCATGTCGAAGTCGCGCTCGCAGACGGTCGGCAATTCCTGATGGGCGACCAGTTTACGAGCGCAGACATCCTGCTCACGACCTGCCTAGAGTGGGCCATCGCCTATGGCGTCGGCATTTGCGACAACGCTCAGCCATATCTCGAGCGCATCAGGAAGCGGGAGGCCTTTCAGCGAGCCCTTGGGGCGAATGTTCCGATGGCACCGATCACGCCGGCGCCGGCAAAGGTCTAGAACACGTCGCCAACAGGTCTCGCAGTTAGACCGCGACGCGCACGCTGCGCTCGGCGACCATCTTGTCGATGGCGCCGTCGTCGTAGCCCAGCTCGTGCAACACGTCCCGGGAGTGCTCGCCGACCCTGGGAGCGGGCCCACCGATCGTGGACTCGTTGATCGCAAAACGCGCTGCCGGCTTAGGTTGCCGCACCCGCCCTACTTTCGGTTGATCGAACTCCGTGATGATATCGCGCGCGACCACCTGTTCATTGTGAATGATCTCGCCCCGCCGCAGGATCGGCGAACAGGGGACGTCGGCGGAATCCAGACGCTCCAGCCATTCTGCGGTGGTGTGCTGGCTGATATACTCCGCCATCTTGTTGATGCGCGCCGTGGCGTTGACGGAGCGCGCCGCCGGCGTCGCAAACCGGGGATCCTTGGCAAGCTCGAGGTCACCGGTGGCCCGGCAAAAACCCTGCCATTCGGAATCGGAAATAGTACCGGCGGTGATGTAGCCGTCGCTGGTCTTGAACACGAGATCAGGCCGATCGTTAGGATCGGCAGCAGCGGCCTCGGCACCCACCACCGTGTATTGCATCATGCCTTCCGGCCACAAATACGAGATCATCGCATCCAGCATAGCGACCTGAATGTGATCACCCTGTCCTGTCTTTTCGCGGGCATAGAGTGCCGCTGCCACCGCTTGGGCGGTGAACACCGCAGTGGTCTTGTCACATACGATGGTTCGGATCATCTGCGGACGGTTCGTGACCGGCTGCGATTGAATATCGGCAAAGCCCGAGAGGCCCTGAATGATCGGGTCGTAAACACGCTTCTTCACATAGGGTCCGGTGTCGCCAACACCGCTGATCGAGACATAGATCAGGCGCGGATGGAGCTGGCGCAACTCTTCGACGCCGAGACCGAGGCGCTCCATGGTGCCGGGCCGGAAATTCTGCACCAGCACATCCGCCTTCGCGACCAATTTGGCGAGAACCTCACGGCCGGCCGCGCTCTTGACGTCGATGGAGAGCGAGCGCTTGCCGCGGTTTGATGAAATAAACAGTGCCGAAAACTCGCCATCCTTGTCGATGGTGGCGCGGCTGCGCCGGGTAATATCACCGCCGATCGGCTCGATCTTCAGGACGTCGGCGCCCTGATCCGCCAGGAACATGGTCGCGAACGGGCCAGACACCACGCCTGTCAGGTCGAGGACGCGAACGCCGTTGAGTGGACCTGGCATGACATTCTCCCTGAATTGACTTTATTATGAGGCCGACTGAGCTTTCGTCATGCAGGCGCCGGACATCTGCTCGGCTCTGCAGGCTTCAGGTACTGACCTTAGGCAGTCTTCGAAGCGGGCTGACCGATCTGCTCGACAATCGACTCCTCCACATCGCGGAGCTGATCCTTGCCGAAGAACATTTCCTTTCCAACGAAGAAGGTCGGCGAGCCGAATGCGCCTCGGTTGACGGCGTCGGTGGTCCGACCGATCAGCCCCTTCTTGACGTCGTCCTGCTGCGCACGCGCAAGCAACCGATCGATATCGACGCCTGAGGAGATGAACGCTGCTCGGAAGGTTTCGAGGTCATCCATCTTCTTTGGCTCCTCCCACATGTGGTGGTAGGCCGCGCGGAAATAGGGTTCGAACACGCCTTCGAACTGCGCCGCGACGGCGCCGCGCATCAACATCAGCGTATTGACCGGAAAGAACGGATTGGGACGAAACTTCGTCACGTTATGGCGGCGAATGAAGCGCTGGGTCTCCACAGCCTGGTATTCCAGCTTGTTCTTGATGCCACGAAGGGAATCAAATGGGGACATGTTGCCGGTCGCCTTGAAGATGCCGCCAAGCAGGATCGGGACATACTCGAATTTCACGCCGGTGCGTCGCTCGATTCCCGGAAGGGCCAGTTCCGCGAGGTAAGCATTCGGACTGCCGAAATCGAACAGGAATTCAACTTTGAGGGACATGTCAGCTCCTCCCGCAGAGCGCGATGTTGGTCAGGTTTGGGTGATCTTCTCGGCCGAACGCATGCTCTCGCTCTTTTCTATAGTTCTAAAATTGAACTGTCAAATCGCTCTGAAATCACGGGATTTCGGACGACCGGCGGGGGTATTGTATCCACTTTAGTACCTATCTAGAATGGTGTGAGCGGCGCCTGCCGTTTCCCCTGATTCGAGCGGAACAGGCCCGGTCGACCGGAGAGCAGAATGAAATGGGATGAACTTGAGGAAGAGCCCTGTTCGATGGCTCGCACCATCGGTGTGATTGGTGACCGCTGGACTCTTCTGATTCTCCGCGAATGCTTCCTGCGCACGCGCCGCTTCGAGGGCTTTCAGTCCGCGCTTGGAATTACGCGCCACCTGCTCGCCGAACGGCTAAAAAAGCTGGTTCGGCAGGGCGTCCTGCGCCGCATTCCTTATCAGGAGTCGCCCAAACGCCACGAGTATATCCTGACGCAAAAGGGCCTCGACCTCTATCCCATCATGATGGCGCTCGTACATTGGGGCGACACCCACATGGTCGACGAACGCGGGCGTCCCCTGCTGCATGAGCACCGCAAGTGCGGAAAGATGTTCGACCCCGTGATGGTGTGCTCGGAATGCGGCGAGCCGCTTTCGGCCAAGGAAATTCATGTGCATCCTGGTCCAGGCGCGCGCCCGGCTCCACAGAGAGTCTTGCTCGACAAGAAAGCAAAGCCGAAGCCCCGCAGAAAAGCGGCGTAAGGGCCCAAGCCGCGCTCCCGCGCAATGGCCGGGCGGCCAAGCCAGCACGTCACTGGAAGACCATTCGCGAGCGCGCCGGTATGCCGGATGTGATTCTCTATGCTTTGCGGCACTCGAGCATCGCGCGCGGTCTCCGAAAGGGTTTGCCCATCCAACAGGTCGCTAAACTGCACAACACCTCGGTCAAAATGATCGAGCGGCACTACGCGAAATACATTGCAACCGCCTTGGAAGACCTCGCCAGGGCGGCAGTCGTATCCCTGGTGCCGCGGAGTGATGGAACCGTGCTGCCGATTGGAAAACGCGCGTAAATGTTTTCTTTCTATTTTAGGGTGGAAGGCGCGGACCTAACGACCGAAAAGCGACGCGCGCTTCAACCCTTCCCGCAACTCTTGCGAAAGCCACCTCTCTAGTGTCTTGAGGTCGCTCCTCGAGGCAAGGTGCGGCGCGATCCAAAGCGAGAGCTGTCGTTTTCCAGGCGCAAAGCCAAACGGGGCAATCAGCCTGCCGGATTCCAAGTCGTCTATTGCGAGCATATGTGGGACAACGGCGATCCCCAGTCCGAAAGTCGCGGCCTGGATCATCAAATAGAAATGATCGAACCTTTGATGCACTTGCGGTGCCCTCTCCTCTTCTCCGACAGCTGCGAGCCAATCAGTCCAGGCGTTTGGGCGCGTCGTAGTCGCGAGCAATCTGGCGTTCGACAAATCTTTGCGCTTCTTCAGCGAGATAGACTTGAGATAGGCCGGAGAACACACCGGACCGATCCACTCAGTGCCCAGCGGACGAATAACTGCCGATTTCGGCGGTTCGAACGTGTTGTTGCGAATAGCTACGCTGATGTTGTCACGCGTGAACTCCACTCGGTCGTAGTTCATGTCGAGCTTGATTTCCATGTTGGGGTGCTTGGCGTGCAAACCGGGCATCCGCGGAATAAGCCAGCACATGGTTATCGACGCCGAGCAGGACAGCGTTAACGGCCCAGGTTTCAAACGCTCAATCGTCGCGTGAATGAGGTTGAACGCCGTCGACAGCCCGTCAACGAGTTGCTCGCCCTCCCGGGTTGGCACCGATTCCCTGGTGCCGCGCTTGAGGAGCGACACACCCATGACCTCTTCGAGCGCCTTGATTTGGCGACTAACGGCGCCATGTGTCACACCCAGCTCGACGGCTGCACGGCTGATGCTGCGATGTCTAGCCGTTGCTTCAAATGCGCGGAGTGCGTTCAAAGAAGGCAACGATGCGGACATCAGATCCTCCGACGTATGTGACATCATTTCATATCAGGCCCGTCCAGCCGATTGTCTTTCTGAGCCGTGGTTTATTCGGAGGCAACCGGTTTTTGCGCCGTGGCCGGCCTTGTCCGGAGAGACCACGGCATCAGGTTGGCGCCACCGACATCCGCAGGGATGAATGCAGATACGAGAAAAACTTACATGCGCGGCTCGGCCGCCCCCGAGGCGCAATAGGTGAAGTTGCTGCCTGATCTGTTGAAGCAGGAATCGAGGAGACGCTGCCACCGCCGTCGCGATGTAGCGGCGTGCCTCGAGTGCAAGATTGGTTGCCCAGGCAAAACCGTGCGCTCGTCGGCTGCAGGCGTTACAAAAACTCATATACGGTTGAGAATTTCTGCAGTCCCGTCCCGGAAGCGAGTGTTTAGTGTTGGCGGACTGGCTGCACGCATGCTCGAACCCACAGCACGTTAGGTGCGTATCACACAAGGTGGGGACTGCGGCGAAGTCAGCGACACCAAGAGCCGACACTGGCTCGGATAAGCAACAGGAAGTTAGGGATGAAACCGATCGTCATCAGCTCGCGCTCAGGCTCATGGTAGCTGAGCGGCTGTTTCAAGAAGTATCTCAGCATCGCAAATCCGACTGAAATCGTTCAGTAGCCGGCCTTGTCGAACATGAGCCTTTACCTGGAAAAATCACGATCCCATTCTCAGTGGCGCTCGCTCGTCGCGCCCCATGTGCGCAAGGAAACGAGAAGCCGCGGCCATGAGTGCTGACATCGCCATTTCATGCGCAGCCGAACTTAGCGCCGCTAAGGTTGTCGGCATCGACAAAAGGTTTGGCGGCGCGCACGCGCTGCGCGGCGTGTCGATCACTTTCGAGAAGGGCGGCGTGCATGCCATTGCTGGCGAGAACGGCGCCGGCAAGTCGACGTTAGTGAAGATCCTGTCAGGCGTCATCGGCGATTACGCCGGCGCAATCGAAATAGACGGTGTTGGCCGCCGCTTCGACAGCATCCGCGATGCCGAGCGACATGGAGTGTTCCTGGTCCCGCAGGAACTCAGCGTCGTGCCGGAGTTGCGGGTTGGCGAATATCTGTTTCTCAACCGCGAGCCCCAGCGCTGGGGGATGGTAGACACGAGGAAGTTGTGGGCCGATGCCGCGCATTGGCTCGACGTCTTCAAGCTCGATGCCTCGCCGCTGGAGCAGATGGGCAATCTAAGCACGCACCAGCAGCAGTTGGTCAGTATTGCCCGCGCGATGACGCAAGGCGTGAAGCTGCTCATCCTCGACGAACCAACGTCGAGCCTCACAGAGCGCGAGACCGAGCTCATGTTCGCCCGGATCGCGGACCTGCACCGGCATGGTGTCACCACCATCTACATATCCCATCGGCTGCGCGAGTTGGAGCGCGTCGCCAATGTGGTGTCGGTGATGCGGGACGGCAGAGTCGTCGACCATTTTAGGCTTCCGGACCAAAGCGACACGCCCCGTCGGATTGTTCAAGCCATGGTGGGGCGGGACATCATCGAGATGTATCCAAAGGTGACTGCTAAGGTCGGCGAACCGATCCTCTCGGTCCGCGACTGGACCGTAGAAAGCACGGGAGTCGGCCGGGTCCATGCTATCAAAAACATCCACCTGGATGTCCGATCAGGAGAGATCTTAGGAGTTTTTGGCCTGCTCGGCTCCGGGGCCTTTGATTTGGCCCGGTCGCTGTTTGGCGCTCATGCTGGACGCGTGAGCGGTTCGATGCAGATCCGCGGGCAGGTCATCTCGGTTAGGACACCACGCGACGCGATCCGCAACGGCATCGCCTATGTTCCGGCCGAACGAAAGCGCGACGGCTTGATCGAAGCTCATTCGATCGAAAGCAACATGACGCTTGCTGCGCTCAACCGCTTCAATCGCTACGGTATCCTCAACCGGTACGGCGAACTCCAGCGTGTACAGCAATATGTCGCGAGCCTGAAGGTAAAGTGCGGCTCGGTGGAGCAGCCCATGTCGCAGCTCTCCGGCGGCAACCAGCAGAAGGTCGTGGCCGCGAAATGGCTTCTTTCCGAGCCGGAGATCTTTATCCTGGAGGAGCCGACCCGTGGTGTCGACGTGAACGCCCGCATCGATTTGTACGCACTCGTCAACGAAATCGCCACGGCCGGCAAAGCAGTCATCATCGTATCTACCGATCTGCCGGAAGTTCTCGGCATGTGCGACCGCGTGCTGGTCATGTGCGAGGGACGCCTCGTGCGCGAATGGATGCACGGCGAGGCGAGCGAAGAAGACGTGATGATTAGCGCGGCAGAAGAATACAGTGAGGGGGCATGACCTCAACAAAAACAGTGACAGAACGGGGCGCACCCGCCAAGGGCTTCCAGCTTCGCGAGCTGCCGGCTGCGATGTCGCAAGACAGGCTTCGGCTGCTGCCGCTGATCGTCGTCCTCCTGATCGTCTGGATGGTGCTGCAATATCTCACAGGCGGTCTGTTCCTCAGCGCCCGCAACTTAACCAATCTAAGCGGTCAGGTCGCCATCACCGCCGTGCTGACGGCAGGCGCCGTGCTGGTGATGATCCCAGGCTACATCGACCTGTCGCTTGGCGCGACCGTCGCTGCCGCAGCCGTGGTAGCAGCCATCGCAGGCACGAACTATGAGCTTTCGCTCTGGCCAACCGTCGTAATCACGCTGGCTTTCGGGCTGTTGATCGGTCTGTGGCACGCCTTTTGGGTGGCCTGGATGAAGGTGCCATCGTTCATCGTAACGCTGGGCAGCTTGCTCGCCATTCGCGGTTTGTCGCTGGTTATCACCAATGCCGAAACGATCTCGCCCAATCCCGACATCCTGGTGATCTCGGACGCTTCTCTGTCACCGATGCTAGGCATCGTCGTGCTGTTCGCTTTCTGGCTCGCTTTCGCCCTTTTGCAGGTACGAGAATGGCGCGCCCGGCAGGCGGCCGGGATTCGCTCGTCGTTCGGTGCCGTCGTCGGCCTGCCTGCCGCTTCTGTCGGCATATTCACGCTGGGCGTCATGATCATGGCGGCCAGCTATCGTGGCTTGCCCCTGCCCGTTGTCCTCGTTCTGGCCGTAGTGGCTTTGGCCGGGTGGTTCCTGCGCTTCACTGCCTTTGGCCGTCGGCTCTATGCTATCGGCGGCAATCGTCAGGCTGCGCTGCTTGCCGGCATCAACATCCGAATGCAGGCCTCCTTGGTCTTCGCCTTCATGGGGCTCCTCTACGGCCTGACGGGCCTGGTCCTCGTGGCACGTCTCGACAGCGCTCCTCCGGGCGCCATGCAGGGCCTCGAGCTCAACGTGATCGCCGCTGCTGTCATCGGCGGAACTAGCCTCATGGGCGGCCGCGGAACTGTCGCAGGAGCGGTGATCGGCGCGATCTTGATGGAGAGCCTTTCCAACGGCATGAGCCTCATGAACCTGCCATCTGCCTATCAATCCATCACAGTCGGTCTTGTGCTGCTTTTTGCCGTCTACGCCGACCTGCGTAGCCGCGGCGGAAGGTTCGGAGACTGATCGAACCCGGAGCAATGCGGCGAAAACCACGTGACCATCGCCAACCTGATGCAGCCAATCCAAGGGAGAGAAACATGACGAAGGAAATCTGTGGGAATGGCCTTGACCGTCGGCAGACGCTCGGCATTGCCGGGTCTGCACTGCTCGCTGCCATTGTCGGTCTGAAGGCTGCTCATGCACAAGGCAAAAGGCTCAAAGTTGGATTGATCATGCCAAATTACGACCAGCTTCGCTGGAAGAATGCTGATCAGGCGTTTTTTGAAAAGCAAGCCGCCGCACTCGGTGTGGACGTGTTTGCTCAAGCCTCCAATGCGTCGGAATCGCTTCAGGCGAGCCAGGTTGAGAACATGTTGACGCAGGGCATCGATGTCCTCGTTCTGACTCCGGTCAACGCCAACGCAGCAAACGCATTGATCCGGAGAGCCAAACAGGCGAATGTGCCGGTCATCAACTACAACTTTCTGATCAACAAAGGCGATGTCGTCTGCTTCCTCGGCCGTGATGCTGTGGAGATGGGCGAGAAGATCGCGAAGGCTGCAGTTGATAAACATCCGAAAGGCAAGTACGTGATCGCCGCCGGCGAGGAGGCGACGAGCGTTGCCAAGGAAACCCGCCAAGGCTTCCTCAACGTTCTTAAACCCTACATAGAGAAGGGCGACATCAAGCTGGTGTCAGATCAGTTCAACAAGAACTGGTCGACCGATAGCGCGCGTGCGCAGGTCGAAAACGCTCTCACCAAGAACAACAATGATGTCGTCGCGGTTCTGTGCGGCAACGATGGCATTGCCTATGGCGCGATTCAAGCCTTGCAAGCGCAGGGACTGGGAGGAAAGGTATTTGTGACCGGCGTTGATGCCGAGCCCCGCGCCCAGGAGCTCATCAAGCAGGGTCTGATGGGACTATCCAACTTCACGGCCTTCGATCAAATGGGAGTCGAGGCGGCCAAAGCGGCTTACGCTGTCGGAAACAGCAAGCCCATCGAGGCGAACGCTACCGTGGATAACGGGCTCAAAGTCGTGCCCTGGATCAAGATCCTGAATTTCAATGTGACCAAGGAAAACCTGGACCAAGCTACGAAAGACTTCCCCTGGTGGTTCAACGCTAAGGCCTGATGAACGTCAGCGGCCTGTCGGGCGCTTTGCTACGATCAGAACAAACTTCGGTACGGTGGCCGCCCATTCCGGTGGGCGATCCGTCCTTTCACGCAGAACTGAAAAATGGAGGAAACCGTGACTTCTCATCCCCAGACCGGGGCCGCAACTCGTCTCCAGGAGAATATCGTAATTCAGCTAGGAGCCATGCTCAGGAGCATGCGAGTGGTCGACCTTTCGCCAACCCTGGAGCGAGGCATCCCCAATTGGCCACTGCATCCGCCGCTAGTGATCGATAAGGTGCGGCTACGGAGACGGGACGGGTACTACTCCCAGCTTCTGATGATCTCGGAGCATACCGGCACCCATGTAGATGCGCCGGTTCATTTCCATGACGACTTAATGCACATGTCGATCGATAAATTTCCAGCCGATATTCTGATCGCACCAGCGGTACTTTATGATTTTTCCAGCAAGCACATGCAGCCGGGCGATTTAGTGACCTTGGATATGGTGAAAGCCTATGAGGACGAAAAAGGAGTTCAGATCGGCGAAGGTGAGATCCCGCTGATAAATTTTGGCTGGATGCAGCGCTTTTGGCGGACCGACGACGAAAGTACTTGGTTCGTAAAGAATGCTCCAGGCATTCGCGAAGATGCCATCATCTACTTTAAGGAACGCGGCATTCGCGCGATCGGTTGCGATACCGTGGCCTGCGACATGGCCGTCATCGACGGCGTCGGACAAGAAACCAGCGGGCATACCACCCACTGGTTGCCCAATGGAATCCTGATCATCGAGATGTTGACCAATCTGCACAAGCTTTCATTGCGCAGCCTATTCGTCGCCACTCCGCTCAAAATCAAGGAAGGATCGGGCTCGCCCATCCGCCCACTTGCCTTTTGCGAGGAAGCCGGAACACGTCGATTTTCGGCGCCGCACGCTACACGTCCCTAAACCAAAGGGAGGCATGAAGGCTTCAATATTCCGTTGTTGCGGCAGAGCAAGCTTCAGCCAAACAGCGGCAATCAAGCAAGATGCGACACAATACCAGTGCCCGCCCAACCGATCGCGGCTCGCGCATTCGGCATCTGCAGTCTACACCTAGATCGCGACGAACGATTTTAAGGAGCTGTTTCGCGCGATCGCTCTTGTACCGAGGCGATTGCCGATAGGGAGGGACAACGACGACTACTCTTCCGAACCGAAGAGCGTCGGAACGCAAAATGGCAGATGACGCTATCGAGACTCTCGTTGACGTCGCGAATGCGATGCCCGTGAAAGGCCATCCAGTTCTCGATCCGGCGCACGCCCGAACGTCCCAGGCCCGGCTGCGCCAGGAGCTCGGCCCTGGTATGGAGCGACGCAATCTCGAGGAGGTAGTACATGCGCGTCAATGGCTCTCTGCCAACCAGCGCCGCGAGCGGGCTGTGAACCAATATGCCTGCAATTCGCTCCGGCAAATGGCTGTGGCTTTGCTTGAGAACGAAGGCCTTCCTCACGTCAATTCCACCCGAACCTGCAAACATTCCAAAGATCGTTCTAAGAACACCTCTACCAGAGCCGTTCGGCATTGTCTCAGGTATGCACGCCTCGGTTGATTTCGATTAGACAAGTTCTAGATCGGGGAAGCTCCAAATCGACATCGGAACACGCCAAATTATGTCCATCGAACATCGTGAATGAACGGAGATGAGGCAGCTGGAGCCGGAATGCAAACCATTTGCAAGTACGTTATCGGCTCGGCTTGCAAGCGAGACCTTCGTTTGGTCGATCGCCGTCAGATCTTCGGCTCCACTCAGTCAATTGCGCCTGCGATCCCTGTCGGGTCCATGGATTCGGGGTTCAGCCGAGTTCCAGAACCCGCGGGAGATCCTCTTGTGGCTGGGCGCGACGCATGGCTTGCGAAGCGAGGCGCTCGGCAGCGATGCAACACTCCGCGCCGACCAAGCCAAGATGCTGCTGAACGCCGAAGAATCCAGACGTCTGGCGCGATTTCTCCACGTCGAAGATCGAATGAGCTATCTTGCCGCACACGCCGGCGCGCGCCTCCTGCTGGGAGCTTTGGCGGGGCAGGCAGCCGACCGGGTGCGATTTGAGACATGTCCGCTTGGCAAACCCCGGCTCGTTGATGCTCCCACCGGCCTCGACTTCAGCTTGAGCCATGCCAGAGGCGCGGTCGCCGTTGTAGCGGCATACATGCCGATCGGGGTGGATATCGAGCCGCTTCGGCAAATATCCGATCTGGACGAGATGACCGAAATCGCCTTGTCGGCAGAGGAACGCAAGACGCTCGCAAGAATGCCTGAAGCCCTGCGATCCCGTCACTTTCTTCGCTACTGGACGTTGAAGGAGGCAATCCTCAAGGCCGCAGGCGTCGGTTTGTCGGTGTCACCGCACACAGTGATCGTCGATGCGGGCTCGTCTCCGGCCGTGCTTGCCCTGCCGGCTGCACTTGGTCAGGCCTCGCAATGGCACGTGATCGCCTCGAGCTAGGCGATGAGTTCCCGGCGCGAAATTGTCGAAAGCAGTGACTCCGCAATTTCCTGGGATCGCACCGCAAGAACCGAGAGCAGCGTATCGCTCAAGCCGTGAGAGGATTCCGAATAGCCCTGGAGATGGATCTGCGGCCGGAACGCCGGGCTGGTGACGAGCCTGTAACTGCGATCGAGCGCGCCATCGCGAATGTAGCGACGGACCGGCTCGAGAAACCTGTGCGGGGTTTCCCTGTCGTATCCCGTTGCCAGGATCACGACGTCATAGGTCGAACGATGGCTTTCGCCACGGAATTTGTCGGCCAGCCCGATTTCGATGCCGTTCGGTCCCGGATCGACGTTCGTAATCTCGCTGCGGGGACGCAATACGATCGTTTCGTCGCCACCGACGCGTTGCTGATAGAGCAGCCGGTAGAGCTGGTCCAACAGGTCGGAATCGACCACGGCATAGTTCGTATTCCGGAAGTTGCGGACGATTGCGTCCCGCCGCTCGGCAGGCTGGGCGTAGACAAAGTCGGTATAGTCCGGGTTGAATATCTCGTTGACGAAGGGGCTGCTGTCGGACGGCTTGAGCGCATGACCGCGAAAGATCAGATCGATGTGCGCCTGGGGACATCTGCCATGGAGGTCGATCGTCACCTCGGTCGCGCTCTGTCCGCCGCCGACGACGGCTACTCGTACCGCCCGGCCGCCCGGGACGACGTGCTCGATCAAGTCGAGATAGCGGCTGGAATGCAGCAGCCTGCGATCGTCAGCGGCCTTGGCAAACACCTGGGGGACATACGGCTGGCCTCCCACCGCGACCACGACATTTCGTGCAAGCCGCACAGTCTCTCCGCCGGTGATTGGCCGTGAATGCACCCGCAACGACGTCACCGTCTGCCCGGCCATCACCGGCTCGATGGCGACGATGGTTTCGCCGTAAGCGGCCTGCGACTTGAAGTGGCCAGCCGCCCACTGGAGGTAATCATTGAACTCGACCCGGCTCGGATGGAACGTCCTGCAGTTGATGAACTCCAGCAAGCGACCGCGCTTGTGCAGATAATTCACGAAGGTGAAGGGACTGGTCGGATCGCGCAACGAGACCAGATCCTTGAGAAACGATATCTGCATGTCGCTGCCTGGAAGCAGCATGCCGCCATGCCAGGTAAAGCGCGGCTGCTTCTCCACGAACAGTGGCGCGCATTTCAGCCGCGATCGCTTCGCGCATTCGTCCAATGCGATGGCCAGCGCGAGGTTGGAAGGCCCGAACCCAACGCCGATGACGTCGTGCTCGATCGCAAGTTGATGAGACATGAAGCCACGCTCCGCTTGCGCTTTAGGACGAGACCGCCGGACCGGCGGCTGCCGGAAGCCAGAGCCGATCGGCGAAGAAGCGCTCGCGCAACAGCATCACCAGGGTCGCCCGCTTGTGGGGAAAGTCGAAATTCTTGATCTTCGCAAATCCCGAGAGCTCGAGATTGCGAAGCTGCTGGGAATGCGCCGCCGCCGGCTCCCCGACGATTCGCTGCGTACGGCAATCGTCGAGGAACATGTAGTGCATCAGCGAGGGCAGCCACGCGCTGATGTAACGACGGCCGCGAAAGGCGTCCTCGCCCACGACCACGTGCCACCCCCGGTCATAGTCGCCGGCATCATAGAACGGCGCGATGCGATTTTCCTTGGCCCAATAGAGCTCGAAATAGCCAAACGGCTCATCACCGAAGCAGCCTATCAGCGGCAGCATATGAGGATCAGCCAGGATGCCGGCCAGATATCGTCGATGCTTGTCGAGATCGCCCGCCTCGTTCCAGAACGCATCGACGCGGGGATCGTTCATCCAGCGATGCAACAAATGGAGATCGTTATCGAGGTCGGCCACGCGAAACGAGATGACCTCCGACAGCCAGGGGATGAACCGGCCATATACTTTTCCCGTCGGCTTTGCGGCGCGTCGCGGATGTCGCCGTCCGTCCGTCATGACGTGGAGCTGCGGCAATGGCCGTCGTCCGGGATTCACCAGCCAATTGTCCCGTCGCTGCATGACCAGCTCGGGAAGCAGCACCAGTTGCCCCTCGGACATGATGGCCAGGCCGCTATCCATCAGCTCCCGAGCAAGTGACGCTCCACCGCCGAAATCCAGAACGAGCCGATCAACACCCGGCCGCCAGGCAAACAGCGCCTCGGCAGACGCCGATACGGCTCGTGCCGCAAGCTCACGGTCGTCCGACGCATTCAGGACCTCGAGGTGATCGATCCGCTCCCGCAGACGCTGTTCCAACGCCGTCACGCCGTCGGCGACGACGCGAAGGCGATCGCCGTCCTGGAAAACGGTCAGAGCGGAATATGGGCCGACCGGGAACGCATGAGGTCCGGTCCCGGAATCCGATGCCTTGTTCATCCGGCCCTCGCATCTCGATCATCGCTGACGCGTGGTGTAGATCACTCGCCTACAGGCTGACAAGGAATGCGCGCACACGCAGATTAGATTCTCTACAAATCTGACAGTCAGTCGCAAAACAGGATGGCATGTTGTCGTTTGCGTGCGACAAAAAAGCACCCGCACTTCGCCACAATAGGTCTAAAGCGGCGCGTCGGTTGGAACTGCGGAAGCTGCCGCGAGGTTATGCGCCTTCGCCTCGCTTGCGACGATCTTGCCTTCGCGCAGCCGCACGAGATGATCAGCAATCCCGAAATAGCGATCATCGTGTGAAATCACGATGATCGTCTTTCCGAGACGCTTCAGATCGGGCAGCAGCTCCGTGTAGAAGATGTGCCGGAACGCCGGATCCTGATCCGCGGCCCATTCGTCGAACACGAGGACGGGTCTTTCCTCGAGCCATGCATTCATCAGGGCCAATCGCTTGCGTTGTCCGGTCGACAGGTCCGTCGTCGTAAACACACCGTTCTCGACCGAGACCTTGTGCGCGACCTCCAGCCGCTGGAGATAGCGCTCCGCGACATCAGGAACCACGCCTTCTCCACGAATGAGATCCTCGAACAGATAGTAGTCGGAAAAGATGGTCGTGAAGAGCTGGCGGTAATCGTCCCGCGTCTCGGTCAGGACGGGCGAGCCGTCGCGCAGCACCGTGCCGCCGTGCGGAGCATACAGACCCAGCAACAGCTTGATGAGGGTCGTCTTTCCGCTGCCATTCTGCCCCACGATGAAGACGATGTCGCCCTGCCGAACAAGCAGATCGACCGGCCCAAGGACAAAGGGGTTACTGCCCGGTACGGCGCGAAAGGCATAGGTTACGCTGCGGAGCTCGATGGATTCGATCGTGGTCTTGCCCGGCCCGGCAGGAGCAATAACCAGCAGATCGTGCTCGGGGGTCGAGAACTGCTCCGAGAGGTCCGCAATGCGCCGCATCGCGACCTGGGCGCGGCCGAGCGCCGGCAGGATACCGATGACCTGATCGATGGGTCCGCGCATATAGAGCAGCACCAGCACGAAGCCGCTGGACACCGCGGCGGGACTATCGGGCCACAGGAACGGACGCAAGGTCAGCGCCACGCCGATCACGACAAAAAACAGCATCGTGCCGAACGCCCGCGCCGTCACGAACAGATTGATCGACCTGATCTGCACCGAGCTGATCCGGTCCACGGTGTGCTGGAGTTGCTCGACATAGACGCGCCGACGGCGGACACGATTGAGACGCAGCTCCTTGGCGCCCTCAGCGATCGCGCGATACTGCTTGTGCAGCTGATCCTCCGAATCGCGCGCGACGCTGAAGCCGTGGACACCTCGCGTCCTTGCATATCCATGCGCCAGCGACCCCAGAACGATGACGGCCCCCGTGATCAGGAAAAGCGGCCACGACAGCACCGCAAGGTAAACCATGCAGCCGAGCGCGATCACGAGCGACACGAAAAAGGACGAAAAGAAGAACGCGAAATCACTGATCGTGTCGACGTCCTGCGTGAGAACCGGGATCAGGCGATGCGTCCGGTAGATTTCGAGCTGATCGATCGGCGCGGCCAGGATCCTGGCGGCCAGCGACTTGCGAAGCTCGGCGATGATCCGTTGTCCGACGTAATTGGCGCTGATATCGGCACCGATGGACCCGATCAGGATCAGGAGGCACAGGCCGGCGAATGCGAGAAGCAGCGTTACGACGTCGGCCTGCGTGGCATAAAGCCCGCGATTGACGACCGCGAGCAATGCCGCGACGCTGGCACCACCAACCAGACCCAGAACGATGCCGCCGAGCACGAGCGGCCAGTAAGGCCGCAGGAGGTGCAGGATCTGCGCCGTCAGGCCGCTTCGTGAGTTCATGATGAGAGCCGCGCTGGAGGAGACCTGAAGCGAACCTATACGGCCCGTCACGATCAGAACAAGCCGTGCCGATGTGATGCGAATACATGATGGCAGCACCGCAACTCCAGCGCTTATTTTCCATGTTCTTTCGATGGATTCTAATTTGGGATCGGCAATGCCTTTAATATGATGCGGGTAGTACCGCTTTTGCATCGCAGCCGGCGAGCGAGCAGGATTTTGATCCAGCGCCGTGCCAGGCCGCGACATCCGGACATCGAAGCGCTTGCAGGCCAGCATCGGACAGGCCCGGTGGAGAATGACTTTGGACTTGCTTATCTCCGAAGCCCGCATCGCGCTTCCCGATGCCGCCGGCCTCGCTGCGCGGATGATCGATCATCTGGCCGAGCATGACATCGCCTTCGAGGACCGGGACGGCCTCATGGTGGCGAAGCTGCCGTTCGGCACCAGCTCCCTCGCCGTCGAGGCCGAAGCGCTCAAGATCCGCGTCGAGGCCAACGACAAGGGCAATCTGGAGATGTTGCGCTCGGTCGTCGCCTCGCATGTGATCGAGTTCGCGGGCGACAGTGCCCCGACCATCGTTTGGTCCGGTCATGAGTCC
This sequence comes from Bradyrhizobium sp. SHOUNA76, assembly GCF_023006445.1. Classification (NCBI taxonomy): domain Bacteria; kingdom Pseudomonadati; phylum Pseudomonadota; class Alphaproteobacteria; order Hyphomicrobiales; family Nitrobacteraceae; genus Bradyrhizobium; species Bradyrhizobium sp. SHOUNA76. Next base: position 410 of record NZ_JALBHA010000008.1, on the reverse strand, counting down.
AATGGCGGCACACTGGCCAACTTCCGCGAGGTGCGGCTGAAGGCCGCGCTCACCCTGACACCGCACATGCGGCGGCTGACCTTCACTGGCGACGACATCGCCCGTTTCGTGAACGACGACGACCTGCACGTGCGGCTGTACTTCCCGCCGGAAGGGCTCGCCAAGCCCGAATGGCCGTGGCCCGCCCCGGACGGACGTATCCTGTGGCCGGAGCCCGACCGCAGGCCCGTCACCCGCTATTACACGATCCGCCGCATCGACTTGCAGAGCCGCGAGATCGATATCGACTTCGTGGTCCATGATCACGCCGGACCGGGTTCGGCGTTCGCCGTCAACGCGAAGGCCGGCGCCATCTGCGGCATGGCCGGCCCGCTCGGCCGCGGCATTCGTCCGGCGCGCTGGTTGCTGCT
>NZ_JALBHA010000089.1:0-16581 GCF_023006445.1 Bradyrhizobium sp. SHOUNA76 | reverse complement strand
AGCGTGCCGCGCATGTCGCGCACGCGGCCCTTCACGCGCGGCGCCGGCGCGCCGAACACCCGCTTGGCCTCTTCCTGCACGAAGAAGGTCCCAAGCTCGAACGGCACGGAATCATAACCGCAGGAAAACACGATGCGCGCGCCGCTCTCTTTCGCAGCCGCCTCGTACTTGTCGATCATCTGCCGCATCCAGATCGGCTCACCGCAGAGATCGAAATAATCCGTGCCGGTGGCGACGCAGGCAGCTAACAATTCCTCGCCGTAGAGCTGATACGGACCGACCGTCGTGATCACCGACATCGTCTGCTCCGCCATCGCCTTCAGCGAGGCTGCGTCCGACGCATCCGCAACGATCAGCGGCGTATTCCCGGGCGCGCCGATCGCATCGCGTACCGATTTCAGCTTGCCGAGGCTACGGCCTGCCATCGCCCATTTGAGCGAATTGTCGGTCTTGTAGTGCCTCGTCAGATACTCGGCGACGAGCTGGCCGGTGAAACCGGTCGCACCATAGATGACGATATCGAATTTCGCAGAGCTCATGATCGGCCTTTACTTCTTCGCGTAACTCACGCCCATGCCGGCACGGACGTCGCTTTGAATGCCATAGGGCGGGATCGGATAGCGCAGGCCGTTCTTGGCCAGCGCCTTCATGCCCAGAACCGCCTTGGCGAGATACGACGGCTTCAAGGCCATCAGCATTTCCTCGTCCGGCACGCCGCCATAGCGCCGTTCGGCATAGCATGGCAAGGACAGGCTGGGCTCCCCGGTCTTGAGCGCCCGGCCCCACGAATCCGCGCAAGCAGTCTCGCCGACCACGCCCCATTCGAACTTCTTGTAGCCGGTATATTGCAGCCCGTTGATCAGGATGATCATCTGCCCGGGCGTCGCATAGACGAGGCAGATGTCGGGCGGATCGAGCCGGCCGCTCGCAAGCGGACTGACGGCGAGCGCCTGATATTGTCCGAACGGAACCACGTCCAGCGCCTCCTGGCGCTTGCGCGCGTCCTCGGCCGTGCCGTGCCAGACCCCGACATAATTTTCGCCGGCGAGCCATGTCTCGTCCTGCGGCGCAAGCCCGATCACCGCGCGGCATTGCGCGCCGACAAGATCATCGGCGGTGATGCCGACCGTCCAGCCCAGCCGTGCGGCCATCGAGACGATCTGGTCGGTGGTGTGGATCGCATTCGGCCGCCGGATTTTCGGGATCGCCTCCATCTCCGCCGCTTGCGCGAACAGCTTCATGCCGATCACTGTCGTCTTCAGCCGCAGCAGGCTGTTGAGATCGGCGACGAGGCCGGCGAGATCGATGCTGTCTGCATTCTGCTGTTGCATGGCTTCCTCCGGACCGGCGATCGCGCGCCGCGTGTTCTTGTTTTGCGGTCCTCGTTCTAGTCCTTGGTGGGGCCCGGAAGCAACTCGCCGGTCCTGCCCATCAGACGGTAAGCCAGGAGGCCGATCCATTCGCGCACCGCAACTTCGGTTCGGCCCAGCCCGTCCGCACCCATGTTGGTGAAGGAAAGAAGATCGTCACGTCCGCCCATCCGCCAATCCACGGGATAGGCCTCGACGTCAAATCCGGCCTTGCGGAAGATTCCCATCGAGCGCGGCATGTGGAAGGCCGAGGTCACCAGCAGCCAGCGCTCGCCCGGCTTCGGCGTCACCAGCTGCCTGGTGAAGATCGCATTCTCCCAGGTGTTGCGGGAGCTCCGTTCCAGGATGAGGCGCTCCTTCGCTATGCCGAGATTTTCCAGGATCGGCGCGGAGTAGTCGGCTTCCCTGGCGTCGGTCGAGACCAGGTTCGCGGTTCCGCCGGTAAACACGATGCGCGCATTCGGATACCGGCGTGCGAGCTCGGCCGGCGCAAACAGACGATCGGCTGCGTGCGCGACCACCGGCGTGCGATGCGCCGCCGACAGATCGGTGTCGACCGAGCCGCCGAGCACGATGATGCCGTCGGGCGCGCCGCGCGAGGCGTCCCACGCGGGAAAGCGCGATTCAAGCGGATAGATCAGGAGATTGCCGAGCGGCGAGAACGCCGCCAGCGCCAGCAGCACCAGCGTGGTCACGGCAAGCTTGCGGCCGAGCGCGGCAAAGCGCGTCGCCATCAGCACCAGCGACAGGATGCCGAGCTCGACCAGAAGGTTGATCGGCAGCAGCGCGGCGCCGAGGGTCTTGGACAGAACGAAAAACAGGGAAGCCTCGCTGGAATGATCTTGCAGTCTGCGCAGGGCTTGACCTGCCCGACGATCCTCGGAAATCTTCTTGAAAGAGGATCGATCGCCGGGTCAAGCCCGGCCTGATGAAAGTGACCGGACGCGGCAAATGACCCATCACCACCTGCATTCCAGCCCCAAAACCTGCCATTGGGGCTTCTTCGAAGCCGCGCTCAAGCCCGTCCTCACCATCGCGAGCGGCGATGAGGTAACGGTCGACACCATCAGCGGCGGCCCCGACATGCTGCCCGACCGCGACAAGTTTCATATACCGCCCGAGATGCACGAGGTTCACGCCGACAACGAGCGCATGCTGCCCGGCCACATCCTCACCGGCCCGATCGCGGTCGAAGGCGCCGAGCCCGGCGACGTGCTCGCGGTCGAGATCCTCGACGTTCAGCTCCGGCAGGATTGGGGCTGGAACATGATCAAGCCGTTGTCCGGCACCCTGCCCGACGATTTCCACGAGACGCGCATCCTCAACATCCCGCTCGACCGTATCAGGATGGTCGGCCGCATGCCGTGGGGCCTCGATCTGCCCCTCAAACCGTTCTTCGGCGTGATGGGCGTTTCACCGCCACCGAGTTGGGGCCGCATCTCCTCGCTGATCCCGCGCGCCATGGGCGGCAATCTCGACAACAAGGAGTTAGGTGCCGGCGCGACGCTCTATTTGCCGGTGTTCGTGCCGGGCGCGATGTTCTCCTGCGGCGACGGCCATGGCGTGCAAGGCGACGGCGAAGTCTGCGTCACCGCGATCGAGACTGCGCTCCAGGGCCGCTTCCGCCTGACGCTGCGCAAGGACCTCCGGTTCGACTATCCCCGCGCCGAGACGGCGACCCACTACATGACCATGGCGATGGACCCCGACCTCGACCAATGCGTGGTGCGCGCGCTGCGCGACATGATCGCACTGCTCGGCGAGAAGCGAAACCTGTCGCGCGAGGACGCCTACACGCTGTGCAGCCTGGCGGCCGATCTGCGGGTGACCCAGACCGTCAACGGCGCCAAGGGCATCCATTGCATGATCGAAAAGGCGCTCGTGCACGGCTGAGCCCGGCCACCGTTCCCCGACCTGTTGACGCCACGCCGCCGCCGGTCGTCCGCGCGGCGATCCCAGTCGTGTCTGATTTCCTGTGCGATTCCAACACACTGAGCGTCAAGCTCAGGCTGCATTTGACTTCCGTCCCCGAACCTAAATAGAGTCTTAATCGTTACTTTTATGTACCTGAGTAAGAGGCTAGCGTTCAGGCCATGGCCACCGAAAAAGCCGAGACTGACCGTATTCCCGTAACCTTGGCGCTCTCGACCATCACCTACCTGGAGAAGTTGGTGAGACAGGGCACCCACGGCACCAGCGTTCCCGGCGTCGCGCGTACCTTGATCGAGGAAGGCATCCGTCTCGCCATCAAGGACGGACTTTTGTCGATCCGCGACAATGGCAGGACGTGAGCGCGCGCCGAACGTGAAGCGGACGGATTTCGAGAAGCGGATGGCCACATCTGCAACCTGGGACCGTTACACATGCCTGTTCTCTCCCCGACCTGGACCGACGAACGCATCGAACTTCTGAAGCGGCACTTCGAGGCCGGCCTCTCCTGCCGCGAGATCGCCGCCGACATCGGCGTCAGCCGCAACGCCGTGATCGGCAAGCTGTCTCGCCTCAATCTGACGCGTGGCCGGACGAATGACGACCGCAAGGTTCAGGAGCGGGGCTTGGCGCGGGCATCGAGGGCCGTGCCACGGCTGCAATATGAGATGCTCGCCACGATCTATGGCGAGACCGACGCCCCCGTGGTGACGGGTCCGATCGACGACGCCAATCGCTGCTCGCTGCTGGAGCTTGCCGAGAACCGCTGCCGCTGGCCGATCTCGACGCCCGGCGCCGAGGATTTCTGCTTCTGCGGCAACTCCGCGCCCGACGGCCAGCCCTATTGCGCCGGCCACAGCCGCCTCGCCTACCGGCCGAACGCACGCGCCCGCGTCATGCGCGGTTGAAGCCCATCCAAAACGAAAAACCTCCGGCGGGGCATCACCGGAGGTTTCTGGAGGCTTAGCATGAAGCTAAGAGCCGCAACTTTCGTATCTGGCTGAAAGCTATATAGCTTAGTAGCTCATGTAAGTAAATTAATTCGAGGACGGTTGAAGCGCATGGCACGTCCTCGTCCGCTGCACGGGCCATTGGGATTTCCGAAAGTCCGCGCAAAAAAAGCCCCGGCGGTCTCCCGCCGGGGCTGTGTCGCATCGAAGAACCCGAAAGCTTACCAGTTGCGCTGGGCGCGCAGCAGCAGGCTGTAGGTGTCCTGGTCCTTCAGCTCGTAGGTCGCCGCCGGCTTGGCGACGCCCGTCAGCGCTGCGGTCGTGATCGCACCCGAATACTTCTGATCGAGATGGCTGTAGGTGAAGTCAGCCGAGAAGGTCAGGTTCTTCACCGGGGTCCAGCGGGTGATGACGCCGACCTGGCCGATGCTGAAGTCCGGGTTGCAGGTGCCGGTCAGGGTGGCGAACGCGGCGCTGCCGCAGATCAGGCCCTTCGCGGTGCCGTTGTAGTTGACCGCAGCCCACGCGCCGTAGAGCGCCGTGTTCCAGTACGGGCTCCAGTTGTGGGTGAAGGCACCCCGGAAGCCATAGGTCTTGGTCAGCTCGAGGCCGCCGCCGGGCGCGAACACCGCGTCAGACACGCCGGCGAAACCGATGCTCTGATAAGCGGCATTCGAGCTGCCGAACATCGAGTAGCTGGTCGCGGCCAGCTCCTGGAAGTTGTAGCGGCTCGCGCCTTCAGTGTAGACGCCCGAGATGTTGATCACGTCGCCTGCGCCGGTCGGGATGTTCTTGATGCCCAACGCGAGCTGAACGGCCCAGCCCCACTTGTCTTCCGGATGACCAGTGGCTTCGTTGGCGCCGTAATAGGCGACATGGTTGTCGTGCGCGGCGACCGACGCCTGGAAAAGGCCCCAGGCCTGATCGACACGAACCATCGCGACGAGGTCCGGCGAGCGGCTGCCGCCGATGGCGTTGGAGCCGTACGCACCGCCGAGCACGCCCGTGGTCGACATGCCCGCCGTGTTCCAGAGGCTGGTCTGGAAGACCTGCGTCTGGTCCTGCGCCGAGAACGCGGCCGTGATGCCCTGGCCGAAATCGGCCGTGTAGGTGAACTGCGCCACGCCGTTGGTGCTGCCGCTGCCGCCGACGAGCTGGTCGAAGTTGTTGCCGGGATAGTTGATCCAGGGCGCGTCGAACTGCGACACGGCCTTACCCATGGTGAAGCCGGCGAACTGGATGAAGGCGTAATACACGCCGAGCGCACCGCCCGAGGTGTTGCCGTCGGTGCCGTTGACGTTGCCGCCGCTCGAGCCGGTGAGACCGGTGCCGGCCGCATTGAGGCCGATCGTGCCGCTGTACTGCGTCGCGCCCGTGGCCGAACCCGTCCCGCCGTAATTGCCGGTCGTCCAGGTGAAGACCGCGTCGAAATAGGTGCGGACGACGCCGTATTCGGTCGCGGTGCGCGTGTCGATGTTGAGATCTTCACGAGCGCGCATCGAGTAGTAGTTGGTCAGGCGGTTGTTGGCCGCGAACACGCCGTTGTACTGGGCGCTGTAGTTACCGCCGGCATTGAGCGCCACTTCGGCGCGCACATAGCCGCCCAGCTTGATGCAGGTGTCGGTGCCGGGGATGTAGTAGTAGCCCGCGCCGTACAGCGAGCAGATCTTGACGTACTCGACTGCCTTGGCCTTGACCGGAAGATCGGCCGCCTGGGCTCCACCGACGGCGATCAGACCAGCCGCAGTGCCGAGCAAAAGGCTCTTCACCACTTTCATTTAAAACCTCCAAGTTGCTCATTCTGCGGAGACGGACCGTGAGGCCCCCCAGATCCCCGCCTCTCAAATCCGCTCGGCCGCTTTCGGACACCCCCGCTTTTCGACGCGAGGAACGTGAGCGAACCACCTGCAACGGGACGATCGAGTACCCCCCACCGTCAGGGAACAATATGCAGTGCGTCGTTCGCTAATCAAAATAGTTTATTAGATCAGCCTTATGGTTTCGTTCACCTGTGCCCCGCGCGCCACACCGTATGTTCCCGGCCCACTCGCTGAGCAGATCATCTTTGTAATTTTAATGACGAGATTACCCTGCTCTGCACTTGCGTCAGAGCAGGCTTGCGTGGACTATGGCCCTCAACGAACACCGGCCTGAACTATCGTTCACTGGAGTGACGCTGTGTCCGCGACGAGGAAAGAAGGAGCGCGAATGCGCTCGATCGGCAACCTGGATATCATCAGGCGCTTCACCTGGGAGATATCGTCGATCAACATGCATCTGGAGGAATTGCGTCAGTTCTGGGCGAAGACGCTCGGCATCAGCGGCCCGCAATGGCTGATCCTGATGGCCATCTCCGACCTCGACAAGGACGATGGCATCCCGGTCAACGCCGTCTCCAAGCTCCTCAACGTCGATCCGTCCTTCATCACCACGCAGTCCAAGCTGCTCGAGAAGAAGGGCCTGTTGCGCCGTCGCCCCTCGCCGACCGACGCCCGCGTGGTGCGATTGTCGCTGGCCGAGAAGACACAGAAGCACATCGCAAGCCTCAACGAGCAGTACAAGACGATCCGCGAATTCGTCTTCCAGGAGTTCGACGAGAACGAACTGACGGAATTCACCACCAAGCTCGCGACGCTGAAGAATCGCCTCGAGAAGGCCTGCGTCCGGATCTCGCTTGACTTCTAGCGGCGCTCAGATCCGCCGGGCAGCGGCGCCGAGCCGCGATTCGAGCCAGTCGAAGATGTATTCGTTGGCAAGGCTCGGATTGTCCGCATGGCCCTGCTCCGCACCGGTCTCGGCCGCAGTGAACACCTTCAACATGACGTTCGAGCTGCCGAGCCGGGGGTTCTGGACGATCTGACGCGCCCGGTCGGCCTTGAGCCAGCCGTCCTCGCCGAGCGTGATCAGCACCGGACAGTCGGCGCTGGAGGCCATCAGCGGCGCATGCGGCACCGGCACGATGCTGAGGTCGCTCATCGCGAATCGGCTGGCAAAGTAGGCCCGCTCGTGCAGGTCCCACAGGCCGCCATCGCAGACGGCGGCGGCAAGCCGCGGCTCCTGCATCACCGCACGCGCCACGAAGGAAGAGCCCCAGCCGTCGGCGATGATTCCGACGCGCGCGAAATCGACGTCACTGCGCGCCTCCAGATAGTCCATGACGCAGGGAATCGCGCTCTCGAGATCGCTCCGCCGCAGCAGCGCATCGATAAAATCGTCGCGCTGGTCGCCGAACAGATCAAGCGCCAGCATCGAGAATCCACGCTCGCGCGCATGCGGCACGAGCTTGAACAGGAACTCCTCCTTGCGGTGGCCGGGCTCGCCGATGCAGATCACGGTCGGCGCCTGGCCGCTTCCCGACGGCGCAGGGAGGAAGTAGCCCTGCAACGCGTGCCCGTCGAGCCAGGGAATCGTCACGACCTCGCCCGCCGGGCTGCGCGCCGAAAGGTAGCGGCGCGCGCAATCCTGCATCGCGAGCACCGCAACCCAGCGGCGCTCGTCGTCCGGCTCCAGCGGCATCGCCGCCGCACCATAATAGTTCATGGCGCGGAGCCAGTTGCGCTGGGCGCTCGCCATGTGACCGTCCGTGAAGGCGGCCTCGGCGCGCTGCCGGTTGGCCTGCGCCAGCCGCTTCCACTCACGATGCCAGGACTGATCGTCGCCCCGCTTCAGCTGCCGCGCAATCATCAGGCATTCGGCAATTGTGGCCCCGCCCTCCTGCGCCGCGATGAGCAGCCGCGTGAATTCAGCGGAGATGTCCTCTCGTTCCGGGCAAAGGACCAAGTCGTCGGAGAGGCATGCGGGCATCATCGTGAGCTACGCTCTGTCATCGCTTACACCAGACTGACTAAACCATTTCGGTTCCCCGACCAAGCAGCCGTGCGCCGAATGAGAGCCGTTCGAGATCACCATCGCTTGAACAAACATTCACGTCATGCGTGACATTCCATTTTGTCATGAGATGGCGAACGCGCGCGGCAGACGGCCGGTCGATTGACCGGCGCGGCTCTTGACATGATGACTATCATACCTACATGCGCGCGCGTTCGACGAGGCTCGGCCCGGCGGTCTCAACCGAGCCGCCAGCCGACCTCCTGCGTAAAACTTTCGTAGAAGGCGCGGTCATAGGCCTGCTCGGGCGTCGCACGCACGCGTGCGTCGAGCCGCTCGGCGTCCTCGCCGACGAGGATGCGCCAGCGCTCCGCCTTGACGCCGTCGAGGATGATCTTCGCGGCCCCTGCCGCGCTGGTCGGCGCATCCTCGAGGAAGCTGCGGGCGCGCTCGGCGAACGCCGCCTGGATGTCCTCGTCCGACATTTTGTCAGCATCTGGCACGCCGGCGGCGACCATGCGCTTGCGGGTCAGCGCGACCTCGTCGGAATTGAGCCGCTCCGATCCATCGGCGCTCTGCACCTTGCGCGAATTGGAGACGATCGAGGTGCCGATGTGACCAGGCATCACCACCGAGCATTTGACGTGCGGCGCGTGCAGGCGCAGGTCGTTGATCAGCGCTTCGGTAAATCCCTTCACCGCGAACTTCGCCGAGCTGTAGGCGGTGTGGGCCTGGCCCATGCCGATCGACGCCCAGAAGCCGTTGACACTCGCGGTGTTGACGATGTGGGCCTCGTCCGCGGCGACCAGCATCGGCAGGAAGGTGCGTACGCCGAGATAGACGCCGCCCCAGCAGATGTTGAAGGTGCGCTCCCACTGCTCGCGCGTGTTGGTGAACAGGCTGCCGCCGCCGCCGATGCCGGCATTGTTGAACAGCAGATGGATCTTGTCGGTCTTCTGCTGCTCGGCGAGCTCATCGCGAAAACGCTTCAGATGATCCTCGATCGCGACGTCGGCGACATGCGTCGTGACGCGCAGGCCCTGCGGCAGCTTCTCGGCCTCGCAGAGCCGCTTGGTCTCGGCCATCGCGGCCTCCGAGACGTCGCACATCGCGACATTGCAGCCCTCGGCCACGAGCTGCCGTGCGAGCTCGCGCCCCATTCCCGTGCCGCCGCCGGTCACGACCGCGATCCTTCCAGCAAAATCCTTCATGGGACTTTCGGCCCCTCCCTGTCGGTAGTTTCTTCGTTAGCGCACCGCTCGCCGGGCGCGCGCAAAATGTAGCAGCGCTGCATCCGCAGGTAAAAGCGGTGCGCCATCATGTTCGACATCGCTTATTTCGGCGGATGGACTATTCCGCCGCTTTGATGTGCGGTCGCCCCTCAGAGCGCCGGTCCCGCAATCGGGCAAAACTGTCGGGTTCCCGTATTTGTCCGGCTTCGGTTTATGGGGAATTTTTTTACAATCCGAATCATCAAATGGACTCCGGACGCTGGGTTGAGTCGGCCAGGCCAGCGTGTTGTTTGCGTGTCACAGGCTCTGGCACTCCGCTTGCATCCTCTTCGTGGTCTGAAACTACCGATGAGGTGACAGGAATGTTCGTGACCATCGTTGCCGTGCTCTGCCGGCTTAGCGCAGCTAGCTCAGGCAGTTGCGTCGAGGAAATCGTGACCGACAGCAACATGACGCCCGAGATTTCGATGATGCAGTGCGCGGTCGGCGCACAGGCACCGCTGGCGAAATGGATGGGCGAGCATCCGATCTATCACGCCAATTGGCGCCTGGATCGATACAAATGCGTGCCCGGCCATTACGAGATCAAGGGCCACGCCTAAGGCCCCGCAAAACTACTGATCCGAAGACGACGGATCGAGGAAACGCCCCGGGGGCCGCCTCCGACGGGCCGCGCAGCGCCAGTCCGATGAGACGGCGCGTCCTGTGACAACGATCACACGCCTCTCCAATCACGCCACCGCGCGCATGATGAGCGCACGCGCCTGCCGCCCCTCCGGCGTCGGCATCAGCGCATAATTGTGCGTCTGGTCCCGCAGCAGCGCGCGGCCGACTGTCTCGGCTTCGTTTATTGTGCGCAAAGGCGGATAAAAGGCGTCCGTATGCGCCATTAGAACACGCGGACGGCTTCCCGCTCAACCTCGTCACGGATGAGCTTCGATGGGCCAGTCCGCGCGCCATAGTCGACATTGACCCGGCATGCGGAAAACTTCGTGTTTGCCGATGAATGCGTCGAGATCTCGTTCGTCGCAAACTCGCAAGTACGCCTTTGCGACGCGGAGCTCTGGTTGGCTTTGACTCCTAGCATCTAGCTTGCCGCTTCTGTACCGGCTGCCTCGAACCTTGCAGCCTCAGCAGGACGCACAAATCGTATTGAAACGACTGTCTCGAAAATGAACCGGGCCTCTTCTTTCTCGACCACAGTATTGTCATGCGCGAACGAATGGGAATTGCGCACGTCGTTTTAGCTCTGAAAGATGCCGATGCAGTTCTTCAAAATCTGCTTGGTGATTGGCTTCAGCTCACGTTCGGCTTCCAGCAATTTGACATAGCGCCCTACCCGACTGTGTAGGGGTTCTTCCTGATTTGTCGGCGCGCCCCGCAGCTTGAGCAGATGGGCGAACTTTTTCAATGAATAGGTGTGCAAGCGATCGAGGGCGCCTGAGGTCTATCCGCGTCGGCATCCCTGCGAATGGCCCAGTTCGTCTTCAAACCATTCAGACATGGTGCGGTCGGAGAAATTCAACACGTAGCCTGAGCCCATGGCAAAGGCGTCGTCTATTTGGCGCATTTCGCTGCGTTTAATCTGAACCAAAGTAACTGCTTACCCTCCATCAATTCATGCGGCGGCTTTCTTCTTCGCCTTCGGTAAGGGTCGCTGCGGCAGCTTTCTCGCAACCGTTTTTTCGGTACGGCCTGTTTCAGGCTGGGGGTTCGAGCAGCCGGCGCGGGTGCCGGCGTTGCAGCCGCTTCTTCTTCGTCCTCCTCGTCAACGAGATAATCATCGTCGAGGTCGGTTGCAGCAATCTCATGGGCGCAATCCTCGAGGCCCCCCTAGTTAGCCTGCTTCGTATACCGAATTGACAATTCGAAGCGCCCCAACCGAATTATGTCGACTCCCTACTGAAAAGGGCGTCTAGTCGCTTCATCACCGCCCGGCCCACGGCTTCTATCGGTGACGAGACCGCCAATTGCGCTCCCGCCCAATCTAGCAGGGAGCAGCGCTGTGCAGGTTCGTATTCCTACACTTTCAGAACGGCTTTTCGAATTTGCGCAACGCGGGCGCGATCAGGCCGAGAGGCTGCGGCCCGGCACGGACCGGGACGACGTGCTGCAGAAGGTTCGTCAGGCCGAAATGGCTATTCACGTCGACCAGTGGGTTTCATCGCCGGGCCTGCGAGCGCCGACATGATAGGACGCCTTCAATCCCGTGCACGCAATCGCGTTAGAAGGATAATCGACTTCCGGACGAGAGTGGCGAACAAGAGCGACTGGGCCATCAACGCCGTCCTGAACCACTTCTGGAGCAAGCTAAACCCAAGCACGCCTCCCATCCAGAAGAACAAGGACAGGCCGCGTCACTAGCCCCCAGGCACCGATTGAGGCCACGAACCTACGGAGGGAGACGGCGATGGAAAGCGGGGCTGGACCTTTTCCGACGACCAAGCTGACGCTCGTGGAGCGCTATAAGCACGCCGCGCGTCAGGAGATGGACGTTCCCGAGCTCCTCAAGTTGCTCAAAGAAATCGAGGACGAGATAAGGGGCCGCCGTGTTCTTTGAGGTCCTGCAATCTTCAAGGGCGTGGACGCTCAAGCGACCTTGTGGCTAGTTCAAGCTATGAGCCAAGAAGATGCAAAACGGCTCCGCGAGCAGGCGGACGAATGCCGCCAAGAGGCGCAGAAAATGCCAGCCTTAGCACGCCGCGGAAGCGTGGCTCCACTTGGCAGGCGATTGGACAAAGCTCGCAGCAGTTGCCGAGCGACGCCTGCCCCGATTTGACAAAGGTCCGGAGCAATCTTGAGCCGACGACCGGAACCCAATAGTTAGTATATGACTCGCTTGTCGCAGTTTTAAGGCGCACACTCTCCTCATCACAGATCGGACCTTGGCTGATGTCTGTGACTGAGAACGCCAGTTGCGCTCCCGCCTTCCTCAATGGACAGGAGCCGCACCACGATGCGCCAGCGTTTCAAGCAGACCAAATCCCTCGAAGAGCGTCTAGCCGAAAAGGCCATAAGCCTGCATGAGCAAGCCAGGATGCTTCCGCCCGGCCCCCTGCGCGATGCCGTCGAAAGGAAAGCCAAGCTGACTGAGACCGCCTCGCACATCAACGATTGGCTACGGTCGCTTGGTCTTAGAGCGCCCACGTGAAGTCCGGGCCCCATTTGAAAAGTCGCACGCGCAGCTTGAACGGTGTGGATGCAGTCCGCTATTCCCGCTTATGGCGCCGCAGCCGCAATGGTTCATTTCGACAGCGTGGACTTTAGCCAGACACTTGGCCGCACGTTGATCCTTGCAAGCTCGCGACGCTCGTCGTCCGACAACTGCCAATCCTCGCACTGACTGGCAAGATGCCTGAAAACGTCATGCAACTTGCTTCGCGCAACCTTGACGATTTCAGTGTCGTCGAACTCGCGAGAGTTCAAGAAGATGGGCAACGTAAAGCTGGTTTCATCGCCTTCGAAATGGAATGTCAAACGAATGTCCTCGCCTCGTTCGTTCGGCTTGATCATTTCGATACGCGCGACATTTACCTTGAAGTTGCCCATTGCCACCCCTCTTTAGATTGACCTTCGGGCGAGCCGCGATCGTCGCAGCAAGGCTCATTCAGGCTTGTTTCGAAAAATTACCGGCGACCAGATCATAGGAGCCCCTGCTGCCTCTAACGTAAACCTTGGCGGCGGCGGCACATATCGCATCGCGATTGCAATCAAACGCGTCCAGGAAACCACGTTCATCATGGCAATCCGGGCGAAGCCGTCTCAATGCGCTTTCCTCTATGAAGAATGATGCCTCCATCGCGCTGTCGTATCCCCAGAAATGCACGGCACGCCGCGTTCTGTCATATGATCGACTATGATTTGGAAATTCAATCACGGGGCCGGTCCGATCAAGTTCAGAGTCCAAAGCCTCGCGGAGCGGAGAAACAATCTCGAGAGGTCCCGCCGCGGCTAAGCAGTAGCTGACGACTCTGGACCGGATTACAATCGGCTCGCGACAAATAAGTTGCTGCTGGCCTTCCTATTCAGTCCGGCGTCACCATTTGTCCCATATCACCGCGCGTCCACCCGGCTGTCATCGGTGACTGAGAGATCGTTGCGCTCCCGCCGTCTTGAAGGGCGGTCCGAAATGTCCAACGTCACAAAATTTAGTCTTCGTGAGTGGCTCGTACCTCCGCTATTGCTGCCGATCTTTTTCGGGCTACTGATCGTCGCAGCAATGGTGATACAGCGGTAGTCCTGGATCCCGCCGGAGCCTGGAGCAAACAGCCGATCGGCTCCATAGCTCCATTCAAAATGTGGCGGCTTGTCCTTGATGCCGTAAATTCTCTCCTCTCCTCTTTGCTCTCCTCTTTGCCTAATCGCGAGAGCTGCTTTGCCACTTCGTCACGGCCGCAACGAGCTGCGTGTAATCGGCGTCCTTGAATACCTGATCCCAGCGCATCAGCTCGTGGGCAATCTTATGCGGAGTGTAGGCACGGAAGTTGAAGCCGCCCGCTAGGTGCCGCGCGGCGGCGACGTCCATTGTTTCCTTCGTGAGATCCTTCATAGCGAGACCGGCTGCTGACCCAGGATTTAACTCAAGCCGCGCAAAGGCTGTTCCTCAAAGTAAAAGAGGCTGGACAAGCCGCCGCAGTTCTCCCCGATGGCTGTCGAGGTCGAGCAGTTCGTCAGCCATCGGATATGCCTGCGTCGGTGCGCCGCGCGTCTGCCAAATCGACCGAGCCGATCGAGATCACCCCCATCTTCAGCCCGCGCGAGCCCTCCGCCGGCACCTCGATCATGGTGGCAATGCGGCGGAACGCTGGGAACGAAAGGCTCTCGATCATCTCCTCGTCGGTGACGACCTCGTAGGCGCCGGCCGGCAACTGCCGATCGATACCCTTGATCTGGAACGGATGGTTGAAAGTGACGACTTCACGTCGGGAACGGATGGTCATGCGCGCCTGCCTTTCGCAAAACGCCGGCGCCGGCGCCGCCCATAGCGCAGCATGCGCTCCTGCCGCCGCAATAGCCATGGCTTTCTTGCACGCGGCGAATACGTCAGCTGTTGGAATCTTATCGCATGTGAATGCGGCCTTGACGTTTTGCGACGTGATCGAACTCGCCAGGGTTACCCGCCTAGAGAACCAGCGGCTGCGGTTACAAGCGCAAGTCCTGCGCGCTCTGATAAAGGTGAGCGTACAGGAGACCCAGATCGCCCGGACCGAAGCGGCCTCAGCGATTGTCGAGGCGCGGGCGCTCAGGGGATTACAGTCCCGAAGGGAGTGGACCACCCGCACTTGTGTTCACAATGGAACATAACCTGCGCGGGGGAGATGGCGAACATCTTACCGATTGCGCAGCTCGGCAAATGCCCACGCAAGAGCGAGGAAAATCGTCACGACAATGCCCGCGATCAATACATCGCAAAGCTCTCCGCGGAGCGCCGAATCGGGTTGCGCCAGAGGGACGTCGACCGAGAATGCCCGTCGAACAAAACTGTAAACCAAATGTAAACGGGCGATCCGCTGTAAACCGGCCGCCCGCAAACGGGAGTGAAAACACTTGGAATTTTGGTCGGAGCGAGAGGATTTGAACCTCCGACCCCTAGTCTCCCAGACTAGTGCGCTAACCGGGCTGCGCCACGCTCCGAACGTCGTTCCATTAGCTAGGATCGGCGCGATGCGCAAGGCGAGCGACACCATTTTGGTGTCTCCGTCCAAGCCCGGGAACTGGCCGCAAAACCGGCGAAAGCGCCCTATCCGTCGTTCAGCGCCTGATCCAGCATTTCCCTGATGGCAACGAGGTCGGCGAGCGCCCGGCCGAGCCGTTCCCGGTCCAGCGCGCTGGGGCCGGCGGGTGCGGCGGGGGTGCCGCCCTTGCGGAAGGTGGTGAGGATGTCCTCGTCGTCGACCTCGGTGAAGCGGAAGTCGATGCCTTCCTCTTCATCGCCCTGGTAGTCGTCATCGTCGGCGTCCGTGACGCCCTTGATGGGCGCCTCCTCGTCTTCGGGCTCCATCAGGCTGGCCCCGATGGCGTCCTCGATCGCACCGAACGAGACCGCGGCCGCGCTGTCGGCGAGGCCCTGCACCGATTTGACGCCGTGCTCCTTCAGGATCCGCTGCACGCCGCGGATGGTGTAGCCCTCGCCGTAGAGCAGGCGGCGGATGCCCTTGAGCAGGTCGACGTCGTCGGGGCGGTAATAGCGGCGGCCGCCGCTGCGCTTCATCGGCTTGATCTGGGAGAACCGGGTCTCCCAGAACCGCAGCACGTGCTGCGGAATGTCGAGCTCCTGCGCTACTTCGCTGATGGTTCGGAACGCATCCGGCGCCTTGTCCAAATGCCAAATCCTTCGCGGAGGCGGTTACGCCTCGGGTTGAGCCTTGCTGGCATCGCCATTGGTGCGGTGCTGGGCGTTGATCCGCTGCTTCAGGATCGCCGACGGCTTGAACACCATGACCCGGCGCGGCGAGATCGGCACCTCGGTGCCGGTCTTCGGGTTACGGCCGATGCGCTGACCCTTCTTGCGGACCATGAAGGACCCGAACGAGGACAGCTTCACCGTCTCGCCCTTTTCCAGGCAATCGGTGATCTCCTTCAGCACGAGTTCCACGAAGGCGGACGATTCCGTCCGCGACAGGCCCACCTTCTGGTAGACGGCCTCGCAGAGATCGACACGCGTTACGGTTTTACTTTGATCGGTCATCGCCCTGCCCCACATCACGGCGAACAATTGTTGTCTGAAATTATGAGCTTACGATACGGCGGTCAACAGCGCTCATCAATGCAGCCGCATCGATAATCGCGCTGATTCGGCAAAATTTTATCGACTGTGGCTCTACCAGCGCACGAGCGCGGAGCCCCAGGTGAAACCGCCGCCCATCGCTTCCAGCAGGACCACATCGCCCTTCTTGATGCGTCCGTCCTTGCGCGCCACCGACAGCGCCAGCGGGATCGAGGCGGCCGAGGTGTTGCCGTGACGGTCCACCGTCAGCACCACCTTCTCCGGCGCGATATGGAGCTTGTGGGCGGATGCGTCGATGATTCGCTTGTTGGCCTGGTGCGGCACGAACCAGTCGATGCTGTCGGCATTCAGCCCGGTCGCCTGGAAGGCGTCGACGATGACGTCGGTGATCATGCCGACCGCATGCTTGAAGACCTCGCGGCCCTCCATGCGCAGATGGCCGACGGTCTGGGTCGAGGACGGCCCGCCGTCGACGAACAGCTTTGCCTTGTGGCGGCCGTCGGAGCGCAAGTGCGTGGTGACGACGCCGCGGTCGGTCGCGGCTT
>NZ_JALBHA010000899.1:0-1335 GCF_023006445.1 Bradyrhizobium sp. SHOUNA76 | reverse complement strand
AGGCTTCGGTGGGCTCCGATCCGATCGAACGGCGACCCAGCTCGGGCGGCCACCCGGGCTGGGCCATTCCTCACGGAACGGCTCAATATAATCGATCGCCCTAATACAAGGATGGGTTGAGCCCTTGTGAAACCCCATCATGCCTCGTCGTAGAAGATTGATGGGTTTCGCTTTCGCTCTACTCATCCTACGAGCTTACTCCGCTGCATCCTGCACGGTGCGGATTTTCTCGGCGCGACGAGCGAGCCCGTCATAGGTCTTGGCAACCTTGCGCAAGCTTTCCTTCGGGTGCTGATGCTCGCAATTGTCGGCCTTGGTGCGGAACTCCTCCGCTCGCATGCGCCAGTACTTCGGCGGGTGCATACGCTCGATACCCACGACGCTAATCCCTGAATTGGTCCGTTCATGCGGATCAATTGACCTTCAGCCCAAGCGTTCCGGCAACCTACTAAAGTAGCAAATTGGACTCAGCGCGTGGGATGGGTTGAGTTGCGAAGCCCATCTGCTTCTTCAGCGGGGCTTTGATGGGTTTCGCTTTCGACCCATGCCGCACTCAGCCTGTGGACGCGAACGGCAGGCTGAGCTCGAAGCAAGGAGAAGGCGAAGCGGGCAAACGGGATATCGTGGCAATCGTTCCTCACGGACTCTCCTGCGCGAGCGCGATCGAAGCTTGGCCGTGCTGCGGCACTCGGCAGCTTCGAATCCGAGCAACCAATTCGAATCTCGCTTGTTGTCGCCGGCATAATCACTTGCAGGAGACAACAACATGACACGTCCAACTCTACTCGCCGCAACCTTGTTGCTGCTCGCCTCGGTGCCCGCGGGCGCTCAGTCGCAGCCTGCGCAAAGCGGGCCGGGCAACAACGCCGTCAACAGCTCGGACCAGAACAACTCGAACAAGCCGGTCGAGGGCCGCAACAGCTTCACCGAGGGACAGGCGAAGTCGCGGATCGAGGGCGCCGGATATTCCAACGTCTCCGGACTGCAGAAGGATGACCAGGGCGTCTGGCGCGGCAAGGCCGACAAGGCCGGCACCAAGACCGACGTCAGCCTGGACTTCCAGGGCAACGTGAACCCCACCAAGTAAGGAATCTCAGACATGACCATCACCATCTCCCGCCTCTACGACAATTATTCCGACGCCGAGCGCGCCGTGACCCGGCTCGAGGCGGCCGGCGTGCCGCACTCCGATATCAGCATCGTCGCCAACAATTCGGACGATTGGTACGGCTCCAAGCGCGGCAAGGTCGACCGTGACCGCGACGGCACCGACGATCGTGCCGAAGGCGCCGGCACGGGTGCCGGCATCGGCGCCGGCCTCGGCAGTGCCGCGGG
>NZ_JALBHA010000898.1:0-1355 GCF_023006445.1 Bradyrhizobium sp. SHOUNA76 | reverse complement strand
ACCGCGACGCGGCTGGTGTTCGCCGACGGCAATCCGCAGGCGCGCATCATGTTCGTCGGCGAGGCGCCGGGCCGCGACGAGGACATCGAGGGCCTGCCCTTCGTCGGGCGCAGCGGCAAGCTGCTCGACCTGATGATCGGCGCGATCGGGCTCAACCGCACCACCGCCTATATCGCCAACGTGATTCCCTGGCGGCCGCCCGGCAACCGCACCCCGACGCCGCAGGAGACGCAGATCTGCCTGCCCTTCATCCAGCGCCAGATCGAGCTGGTGAATCCCGACGTGCTGGTGACGCTCGGCAACCCCTCGACGCAGACGCTGCTGGGAACGCGCGAGGGCATCATGCGCACGCGCGGGCGCTGGTTCGACTACGAGACGGGCCAGCGCACCATCCGCGCACTGCCGACCTTTCACCCCGCGTATCTGTTGCGCTCGCCGTCCTACAAGCGACTGGCCTGGCAGGATCTGCGCGCGATCGCGAAGGCGCTGGCGGGGTAGATGCTCTTGTAGGGTGGGCAAAGCGAAGCGTGCCCACCATCTTGATCTCGACGACGGATAGACTTGACGGCGGGCACGGCGCTTTGCGCCTTTGCCCACCCTACGATTCCTGCGTTTGTCGCTACGTCCCTTTCGGCCGCACGATGGCCCAACCGATCCGCAGCAATTGCTGCCGACCCGTCACCAGCCATTCGAAAGCTCGCGGCACTTCCGGCACGATGCCGGGAAAGCGCTTGAGGATCTCCGGCGGCGGCGTGCCAGCCGTGTCGGAGGCGCGCCAGACCACGACGCCACCGGTCTCGCTGAATTGGGCCTGATTGATCCACGGCGTGCGCGCGGGGTCGGCGTCGATGAACAGATGCGGCCGGCCGGAATGCAGAGTGATCAGGCTCGCAAGCTGGGTCTCGCCGGCAACCGCGCGCAGGCGATGGTTGGTGCGGCGGGCAAAGCTCTCGTCGAAGAAATCCGAGATCGCACGCGCCGGCATCGAGGTCGCGATCTCGTTTGTCCCGGTCCAGGGCAGAAACAGGACGGCGAGCACGACGCCAACGGCCGGCGCTACGACGGCAGCGGCCCACACCATACGCAGCATCCGCGCACGACGCATTGCAATGAGATCGCCGGCCGCGACGACCACGGCAAGCCCGGACATGACCAGCACGACGCCGGCGCCACCGATGACGGAGTCGAGCCCGAGCAGGCCCGAGATCAGCGCTGCGCCCAGCACCGGGGCGAGCGCGAAGAAATAGACGAAGTTGCGCGCGAGCGGCGCGACCGGCGGCCGGAAGATGATCGGCGGCTCCTCGCCCTTGGTGGCGAACAGCCCGGTGTTGAGGAAGGTCAGCGCCGGGATCGCG
>NZ_JALBHA010000897.1:0-1356 GCF_023006445.1 Bradyrhizobium sp. SHOUNA76 | reverse complement strand
GACCACAGCGGTCTGGATCCCGCTCGCTGGTGCCGCGTCCATGGCGGGGGCGGGGATCACGACCGCGTCCTCCGCAGCCCGGGACGGCGCGGCAAAGGCAAGCGTCAGGGCGGTGGTGGCGGCCAGCAGGGAGGCGAGGGCAGGTCTGCGCATGGCGGATCCTCTTTCGGAAGGTCTGACAGTCTAGGGCGATCGGGGCCGGACGAACAGTTGTCCGGCCGCCCTTTCGCATCATGCGAGGTACGGACGCAGCCGCCGATTGTTACGGCGGGACGGACACGAGTCTGTGAAATGAGCCGCGCGGGACAGTCCGGCGACAGCCGCTTGGCGAGACCGGGAACTCCGCGCTAGATGAACCGGTGCGATCGATGATCGACTCAAGAAGAATTTGGTGGCTGGAGCAGGCCTGACAACATGCTGGGCGTCGTTTCACTGATCCTCGTCATCCTGGCCGCCGGCGTGTCGAGCGCCGCGGCGGACCCGCAAGCCGACGACCTCGCCACCTGCCGCGACCGCCAGGCGGAGGCGCAGGCCCGCGCCAGCGCCTGCGACAATCTGCTGAAGGTCGACAAGCTCGGCGGCAAGGACAAGGCGATCGCGCTCTCCGTGCGCGGCAACACGCTGATCAACAAGCGCGATTACGACCACGCGATCGAGACCCTGTCCATCGCGGTCGATCTCGATCCGGACTACGTCATCGCCCTCAACCTGCGCGGCCTTGCCTATGAGCGCAAGGGGCAGGATGACCTCGCCATGGCGGACTACAATCTCGCCCTCCAGAAGCGTCCTGCCTATGGTGTCCCCTACAACAATCGCGGCGTCATCCACGCGCGCAGAGGTGCGCTGCAAAGTGCGCTCGACGATTTCAGCCTGTCGATCAAGTACACGCCGAAATTCCTGCTCGCCTGGACCAATCGTGCCCGCGCGCGCACGCTGATGAAGGATTTCGACGGTGCGATCGCCGATTTTGCGGAGGCCGAGAAGATCGACCCGGCCGCACCGCAGATCGCCGGCAACCGCTGCATCACTTACGGCATGATGGGCAAGTTCGATCAGGCCTTTGCCGACTGCAACCGCCTGATCGAGAAACAGCCGAAGAACGTGTTCGCGGTCAACAATCGCGCCGACGTCAGCATGATGAAGGGCGACCTCGACGCCGCCCTGAAGGACTACAACACGGCCATCCAGATCAATCCGAACAATGTCCGCGCCCATTCCGGCCGCGGCCAGATCTATGAGATGAGACGCGATCTCGCGCAGGCGCGCGCCGACTATCGCGCGGCGGCCTATTCGCTGACGAAGTTCGACGAGCCCGACGTCGCGCGCGCCCGCGCCAAGGCGCAGGAGCGGCTCGCC
>NZ_JALBHA010000896.1:0-1361 GCF_023006445.1 Bradyrhizobium sp. SHOUNA76 | reverse complement strand
GGGTCCCGGCGGATTCGAGAGCTATACGTTCCGCTCCGGCGGCGGCCCTGGCCAGGGCGGCGGCGCATTCGAGGATATCCTCAACAGCATGTTCGGCGGCGGGATGCGTGGCGCCCGGCCTGGAGCCGGCAGTGCCGGGCAGTTCGAATTCGACACCGGCGGCGTCGGGCTCGATCTCGACGTGAATGTTGCCATGTCCGTCTCGCTGGAAGAGTCGGTCAAGGGTGGCGAGAAGCGCGTCCGGTTGCCGACGGGCAAGGAGCTCAACGTCAAGATTCCGGCCGGCGTCACCGAGGGCCAGCAGATCCGGCTCCGGGGACAAGGCGAGTCCGCGCAGGGCCATCCACCCGGCGATCTCCTGATCACCATCAGCATCGCGCCGCACGCCTACTTCAAGGTCGAGGGCGCCGACTTGCGCATCGACCTGCCGGTCACGCTCTACGAGGCGGTGCTCGGGGCCAAGGTCCGCGTGCCCACCCTCGGCAATGCCGTGGAGCTTTCGGTCCCGAAAAACACCTCCAGTGGCCGGACCTTCCGCCTCAAGGGCAAGGGCCTGCCGAAAGCCGGTGGAACCGGGGATCTCTTCGTCACCATCAGGATTATGCTACCGGACGGGAACGACGCCGCGCTTGAAGCATTGATGGAGAAGTGGCGGGACCAACACCCCTACAATCCACGTAGCGGACTCGGCTAGGGCGCTATCCGAGGCCAGCTCGACGCTCGGAGCATTCTCTTCCCGAAAGGATGATGCTCAACATACGCCTGAAGCGCGGCTCGCGCTTCGACGCTGACGTTTGTGACGTGTCGGCTGTCCGGCGGGGCAGCCGATAAAAGGGTGCGGCCTCGAGAGGGGGACCAGCGCGGTACCAAAAACCCCAATCGAGGCCGCCCGCGTCGATCGGCGGATCGAACGCTGCTCATTTTCGCGTGATCATCCGGTGCGATAATGAGACGCGCCGATGTCTTCATTCCAAATTTTCAATGACGGAATCGAGGCACCGCCTCTATGCGGTTGCTCAGGTGCCGTTTTTCTCGGCCTGATCGTAGACGGCCTGCGCCACCTTGGTAAGCCGGTCGCGATCACCGCCGCCGCTGACGACGTAGCCGACGCCGCGCTCGGCCCAGAACAGCGCGCCGTCCTTGTCCGTTCTGGCGTAACGCATTTGCGTCGCACCATTCTCGGTCTTGGCGGTGTAGATCGTGTAGCGCTCGCCCGAGGCGCCCTCATACATCAGGAACGACGCAGGGCCGCTCGGACCCGGCAAAAGCCGGCCGCCGACGAGCTTCAGCCCGCTGGCCTCCAGGTTCGGCGCGAACACGGTCCAGCCGCAGCGCCGGGTCAGCCAGGCCTGGAGGTGGTC
>NZ_JALBHA010000895.1:0-1363 GCF_023006445.1 Bradyrhizobium sp. SHOUNA76 | reverse complement strand
CCAGCACCACCGCGATCAGCCGGCGGCCGTTGCGCGTTGCCGACGCCACGAGATTGTAGCCGGAGGCACAGATGAACCCGGTCTTGAAACCGTCGGCGCCGGGATAGCGGCCGATCAGCTTGTTGAAATTGCCGGTGACACGCTTGCCGAAACGCATCGCCGGGATGTGCACGAAGTATTCGTATTCCGGCAGGTCGCGCAGGAACGAGCGCGCCAAAATGCCGAGGTCGCGCGCCGAGGTGATCTGGCCGTCGGCGGGCAGGCCGTTCGGATTGACGTAGCTGGTCTGCGTCATGCCGAGCTTCCTGGCGGTGTCGTTCATCATCGCGGAGAAGCCGTCGATCGAGCCGCCGACGCCTTCGGCAAGCACCACGGCCATGTCGTTCGCCGACTTGACCATCATCATCTTCAGCGCGTTGTCGACGGTGAGCTGCGTTCCCGGGCGGAACCCCATCTTCGAGGGCGATTGCGAGGCCGCCGTCGGCGATACCGTGAGCAGCGTGTCGAGCGTCAGTCTGCCGTCCTTGACTGCCTTCAGCGTCACATAGGCGGTCATGATCTTGGTGACGGAGGCCGGATACCAGGGGATGGTCGCGTTATCCGCCTGCAGCACCTTGCCGCTGTCGGCCTCGATCAGCAGCAGCGCTTCGGCGCTCGCCGCGCGGGGCGCGAGCAGCGCGGCGCATGCGAGGCTCGCAGCGAACAGGTTGAACAGCGATTTGCGAAGCAGCGGGCGTAGGGCGTGCACTATCCGATTCCGGTCCTTGGAGACCCGCCGGTTCCGGGCGGCTCTCGTGATCTGATGTTCGGTTTTGAAATCCAGCGCCGCCGCTTGCGGCGTCGCAAACCTATACCGGCTGGTGCGTCGATAATAGGGGCATCAGCGGGGTATTCCGCAATGAAATAGGCCGAATTTCGACGTTGTTATGAGGACCTTGCTACGGGGATTTGGCAGCCGTCGCGGCAGCCTCAGCGGCCGTCATGCTGGCCCGTGTGCTCGCTTGAGCGGTTTCATGGACCATGAATTGGGCCCTGGCGAGCTCGGCAAAATGGCCGCCTTTGGCCACGAGTTCATCGAAAGTTCCGGTTTCGATCACGCGCCCATTCTCGAATACCAGGATCCGCGTGGCGTTGCGGATGGTGGAGAGGCGGTGGGCGATCACGAAGGTGGTGCGGCCCTTCATCACTTCGTCGAGAGCGGCGTTCACCTTGGTCTCGGTGACGGCATCGAGCGCGCTGGTGGCTTCGTCCAGGATCAGGATCGGCGGGTTCTTCAGCAGCGCGCGGGCGATCGACAGACGCTGCCGCTCGCCGCCGGACAGCATGCGGCCGCGCTCGCCGGCATTGGTCGCGAAGCCGCCGC
>NZ_JALBHA010000894.1:0-1365 GCF_023006445.1 Bradyrhizobium sp. SHOUNA76 | reverse complement strand
GCCACCACCGGCATGGCGGTCTTCCCGCACAACGGCAGCGATGGCGCTTCGCTGCTCGCCAACGCCGGTGCGGCGCTGTTCCGCGCCAAGCAGAAATCCCGCGGCACGATCAGCCTCTACCAGCCCGAGATGGACCAGCAGATCCGCGATCGCCGCGTGCTGCACCAGGATCTGTCGATGGCGATCAAGAACGGCGAGCTCTCGCTCGCCTTCCAGCCGCAGGGGGCCGCGGGCCACAGCGTCGCCGAGAGCGAGATCATCGGCTTCGAGGCGCTGGCGCGCTGGCAGCATCCGGTGCGCGGCCAGGTTTCGCCGGCCGAATTCATCCCGATCGCCGAAGAGAGCGGCCTGATCGTCGAGATGGGCGAGTGGATCTTGCGCGAGGCCTGCCGCGAGGCGGCGTCCTGGCCGAAGCCGCTCCAGGTCGCGGTCAATCTGTCGCCGGCGCAGTTCATGCACGGCGACGTGGTTGGCCTCGTCCATTCGATCCTGATCGAGACCGGCCTTGCACCCGGCCGGCTCGAGCTGGAAATTACCGAGGGCGTGCTGATCGAAGATTTCGACCGGGGCCTCGCTCTGCTGCGCCGCCTGAAGGCGCTCGGCGTGCGGATCTCCATGGACGATTTCGGCAGCGGCTACTCATCGCTGAGCTACCTCCAGGCGTTCCCGTTCGACAAGATCAAGATCGACCGCGCCTTCATCATCAATCTCGGCCGCAACCCGCAATCGGCTGCGATCGTTCGCGCAGTGATCGATCTCGGCCACGGCCTCGACATGTCGATCATCGCCGAGGGCGTCGAGACGGTCGAGCAACTCGCCTTCCTCGCCAAGGAGGGCTGTGACGGCGTGCAGGGCTATCTGCTCGGCAAGCCCTTGCCGATCGGCAAATATGCCGGCCTCGTCGGCCGCGCCGAGGTCATGCAGCTTGCGCTCAAGACCGGTTAGAGCGTTTTCGCGCTAAGTGGATACCGGTTCGCGTCAAGAAAACGCGTCAAAGCCAGAATCTAGCGCCCCGTTCCGATTTCATCGGAACGGAAATGGCTCTAGTGATGATGGGGCGCTTCGCTCCTTCTCGACGGCTTCATGGCGGATTACGACCTTGCGATCATCGGCGGCGGTCTGAACGGTGTCAGCCTCGCCCGCGATGCGGCGGGCCGCGGCCTGCGGGTGATCCTGTTCGAGCAGGGCGATCTCGGCGGCGCAGCGTCGTCGGCAACACCGCGTCTGATCCACGGCGATCTGTCGGTGCTGGAGCGGCGCGGGTTCTGGCGGGTGCGCCGGGCCCTGGCCGAGCGCCGGATCTGGCTCCAGATCGCGCCGCATCTGGTCCGGCCGATGCGGTTCGTGATCCCGGCGCATGCCGAC
>NZ_JALBHA010000893.1:0-1368 GCF_023006445.1 Bradyrhizobium sp. SHOUNA76 | reverse complement strand
CACGGCGCCGGCCGAATGCGCGCGGGCCAAGAACCCGGCGACCTGCGTCACGGCACGCACCCGGCCGCAACAGGCGGAGAAAGAGGAGCAGCAGCTTTGAGCGGAGCAGGGCCCGACCATGCGAGGCTTCGCGACAGCCGGGGCTTCATCGTCATCGCGGTGCTCTGGATGCTGGCGGCGTTGGCGGCGCTCGCGCTGATCTACCTGACCTATGTCACCAACACGGCGGTCACGGTCGCCGTCAATGCCGACAGGTTGCAGGCCGATGCGCTGGTGAACGCCGGGATCGAGCTGGCGGCCTACCGTCTGACCGCGCAAAACGAGGCGAGCCGTCCGACCAGCGGCACCTTCAATGCTCGCGTCGGCGCCGGTCGGGTAAGCGTGACGTTCCGCTCGGAGGCTGCGCGCGTCGATCTCAACATGGCGCCGAAGCCGCTGCTGTCGGGCCTGATGACGGCGCTCGGTGTCTCCGCGACGGACGCACCCGTCTATGCCGATCGGATCCTCGCCTGGCGCTCGTCGATGGAGCCCGGCCAGGACAATCCGGAGGATTCCTACTACCGCACGCTCGGCGCGCCTTATCTGCCGCGCCATGCCCCATTTCCGCATAGCGACGAGCTCTGGCTGGTGCTCGGCATTCCGGCCGCCGTCGTGGAGCGCGTGCTGCCCTTCGTCACGGTGTTCAGCAACATGCGGACGGTGAACGTGATCGACGCCGCGCCGCAGGTGGTGGCGGCCCTGCCGGGCATGTCGCCCGGGCTGCTGCAACAGGTGTTGCGCGACCGCGCTGACCCCAACGTCGATTCCCGGGCCCTGGTCGGGCTTGCCGGCAGCACCAATGCGACCGTCGAGGGCTCGAAGGCGTACCGGCTGACGGTCGCCGTCGAGCTGCCGTCGCATCGGCGGAGCTCGGCCGAGATCGTCATCCTGCTTCTCGAAAGCGGCGATGAGCCGTATCGTGTATTGTCGTGGCATAACGCCGTCGATGGCTCCGCCGGAAAGCCTCTGTGAGATGAGTTCGCTCGATTCCCTTCGCGCCATTCTCGATGCCTGGACCGGCACCGTGGCCGGCACGATCGTTCGCGCCATGGAGCGGATCGTGGCGCCGCGGGTGGTGCGGCTGGTCGAAAGCGAGACCGGCACGTTCGCGCTGGAAGCGGTCAAGTCGGAGAACGTCCCGAAGGAGATCGCGTTCGAGGATGGCAAGTTTGCGAGTGCCAATCTCGCGCAGATCGTCCGCGGCAGCCGCGTCGAGATCGTGCTGCGGCCGTCGCGCTTCCTGTTTCGTCCGCTGGAGCTGCCGGCGCGAGCGGCCGATTTCCTCGACGGCATCGTGCGGGCGCAGATCGACCGGCTGACGCCGTGGAC
>NZ_JALBHA010000892.1:0-1369 GCF_023006445.1 Bradyrhizobium sp. SHOUNA76 | reverse complement strand
ACCATGTCGATGCGCCGCAGCGCCGCCTCAACCGCCTTTTGGCGATAGGTCTCGAGCAATTTATGCCGCAACATGCGGTAGCGCTGGATGTCCCAGGACAGCTCGGCGACGTCAATGGCGAGCAGCCACTCGATGGCGGACCGCGGCGCGAGGTCGGCAAAGATCGCCTGCTGGAGCGCCTGGTAGTGTTCGAGCTGTTCGCCCGGCAGCAGCAGAGGCGGGGGCGCCAAGGACGCAAACTCGACCGGCAGCGTCGTGACGGTGAGCTCGCGCCCGGTTTGGAACAAACCGTTCATCCGGCGACCTCCGAATCCAGGTTTGCCGCAAGCGACGCGGCGCTCAGGGCGAGGTTGGCGGGATCGTGGACGGGGCTCGCCGCCCACAGCTCCTGCGCCACCGGCAGCGGCGCGATCTGCAGGTTCGCCCACCACGCCCGTTCATTGCCGTGCTGATGCAGCTCCTGGTGATGCGCGCGGCACAGGGGGACAGTGAACTCATCGCTGACCTTGCGGCCGAGCGCCCGGGCTTGAGCGAATTTCAGATGATGGGCATCGCACGGGGTTTGCTGGCACACCAGGCAGGGCTGCCCCCTAACAAACAACAGGTGCGCCTTGCTGCGTTTGCGGGACGGCTCCTTGGGATAGGCGAGCCCGGCCTCGGGTAGCGCTGGCTGCAGCGCGGCGTCGGCGTCAGCAGCAGGCGCTGCTGGCAGGCTTGGCGTGCCATCCAAGTCGGCCGTCTGCTCGGCCTGAGCACGGCCAGCGTCCTCAAGCTTGGCCTGATAAGCTGCCTCGACGTGCCGGGCATCCGGCTCCTGCAGGCTGTTCTTGAGCGGGAGGCTCGCCATGGCCCAGCTGAGCAGATCGGTGCTGGCAGGCAGCGCTTCGAGCTGGCGCAACAGCTGCTCCCGGAGTGCGGCGGACTCGCCCGGCCGCAGCACCGGGGTACGGTTGAGAGCGCCCTTGCCGGGCGAGGCCTTGAGGTTGGGTGGTGCGGGGGAACCGGCGGCCGTATCCGGGGCGTCCAGATCATCCTCGCCGGCAATCCCGACCAGCGCGAACAGGGCATAGCGTCGGGCGTAGGTCAGTGCCGCGCCCATCCGGTGCGGCGCCTCGATGTCCCGTGCGGCGCAGACCGGCCAGTCCGAGGAGATCCACTCGCCGGAGGAATGGGCGAGCAGGGTGGTGAGGTGGATGTGGCCGGTGCCCTGTTCGACCCGGGTGGTCTGGATGGTGGCGATCTCCTGCTGGCTCAGCGTCTTGCGCACGATGTCGAGGCCGCTCGCCAGCGAGGCGTAGCGAAAGGTGCGGTCGTCATCGCGCAGGAACGGGGAGCGGATCTGAGCGGTCAGGGTCTTTTCCGGATTGGT
>NZ_JALBHA010000891.1:0-1381 GCF_023006445.1 Bradyrhizobium sp. SHOUNA76 | reverse complement strand
GATCGGACAAGTCACATCGGGCGGCTTCGGCCCAAGCCTGAATGGGCCGGTCGCGATGGGCTACGTGCCCACGAGCCTGAGCGCGCTCGGCACCAAACTGTTCGCCGAAGTGCGCGGCCAGCGACTGCCGCTCGCAGTCGCCGCCATGCCCTTCGTCAAAAACACCTACAAACGCTGAGGATTTGAGAATGACGACGACGCTATACACCTCCGACCATGAGTGGCTGGCCATCGAGGGCGACGTCGCCACCGTCGGCATCACCGACTACGCCCAGCAGCAGCTCGGCGACGTCGTGTTCGTCGAACTGCCCAAGGTCGGCCGCACGCTAAAGAAGGCGGAAGCCGCAGCGGTCGTGGAATCGGTGAAGGCCGCCTCCGACGTCTATGCCCCCGTGACCGGCGAGGTGCTCGAATCCAACGCCGGGCTCGCCGCCGAGCCGGCGCTGGTGAACTCGGACGCGCAAGGCAAGGCCTGGTTCTTCAAGATCAAGATTGCCGACAAGAGCGAGCTCGGCGGCCTCATGGATGAAGCCGCCTACAAGGCACATACGGCTTAAGGACGATGGAGCAAGCGATGACCGCGCACCGCAAGACCAACGGCGACACCGCCGCCAGCTTCGTTCGCCGCCACATCGGCCCGTCGGCGCGCGATGTCACCGCAATGCTCGAAACCGTCAGCGCCAAGAGCGTCGACGCGCTGATGGCGGAGACGCTGCCGGCCTCGATCCGGCAGGCTTCCCCGCTCGATCTCGGCAAGCCGCTCAGCGAGACCGAGGCGATCGCGCATATGAGCGAGCTTGCGCGTCAGAACCAGGTCTTCACCTCGCTGATCGGCCAAGGCTATTCCGGCACCGTCCTGCCCGCGGTGATCCAGCGCAACATCCTCGAAAATCCGGCCTGGTACACCGCCTACACGCCCTATCAGCCCGAGATCAGCCAGGGCCGGCTGGAGGCGCTGCTCAACTTCCAGACCATGATCTGCGATCTCACCGGGCTCGACGTCGCCAACGCCTCGCTGCTCGATGAGGCCACCGCCGCCGCCGAAGCCATGGCGCTGGCGGAGCGGCACTCGCAGGTGAAGGCAAAGGCGTTCTTCGTCGACAAGGACGTGCATCCGCAGACGCTGGCTGTGATGCGCACCCGCGCCGAGCCGCTCGGCTGGACCCTGATCGTCGGCGATCCCCTCACCGATCTCGACAAGGCCGACGTACTCGGTGCGCTGCTGCAATATCCGGGCTCTTCGGGCGCGGTGCGCGACCTCCGGCCCGCGATCGCCGCGCTGAAGGCCAAGGGCGCGCTCGCGATCATGGCCGCGGATCTGCTCGCACTGACGCTGCTCGCCTCGCCTGGCGAGTTAGGTGCCGACATCGCGATCGGTTCG
>NZ_JALBHA010000890.1:0-1382 GCF_023006445.1 Bradyrhizobium sp. SHOUNA76 | reverse complement strand
GACCTCGCCGCGGTCGGTGAGGCCGACCGCCTCGGCGGGCGCCTTCGTCACCGTTTGGATCGCGGCGGGAAGGCCGATCGCGGGCACATGCTCGGGCAGCTGCAGCGCACCCATCAAGAGGCTCGACGGGATGTAGTCCGACGACAGGATATCGAGCAGGCCTTCGCGGGCAAGATCGGCCGCGGCGATGTTGCCGGAATGCGAGCCGCCGCGCACGACGTTGGGCGCGCCCCTCAGGATGTCGATGCCGGCCTCGTGGAGGCCGCGCGCAGCCTCCAGCGTGGTCGGGAATTCCGCGACGGCGACGCCGTCGCGCACGGCGTCCGCGACGTTCTCGTCGGTGGTGTCGTCATGGCTTGCGAGCGGGATCTTGTAGGCCTGCGCCAGCGCCACGATCGCGCGCATGTTGGTGGCGGCATAGGCCTTCTGGTACTCGAAGCGCTTTGCGAACAGCTCGTCGAGCTCGGCATCGGTCTTGCCGCCGCCCTTGCCGCGGTAATAGTCGCGCAGCTTGACCTCGTCGCGGAACTGGCGCTGGCCGGGGGTGTGATCCATCAGCGACATCAGCTTGACGTCGGGGCGGTCGATCAGCTCCTTGGCCTCCTCGACCACGCTCGGCATCGGGATTTCGCAGCGCAGATGCAGGAAGTGGTCGGCGCGCAGCAGTCTGGCGTCGCGCGCGGTGGTGATCGCGGCTGCGAGCACGCCGGCACGGCCGTCGACCTCCTCGGCGCCGTCCTCACGCCAGACCCGGAGCGAATCGAACACGGTGGTGATGCCTGAGGTCGCGAGCTGACCGTCATAGGAGATCACGGCGGCGACCGGATTCCAGAACACTTTCGGGCGCGGCACGTAGTGAGCTTCGAGGTGGTCGGTATGGAGCTCGATCAGGCCCGGCATGATCAAATCGCCGCCTGCATTCTCCGCACCCGCAGGCGCCCTGCCCTCACCGATCTCGGCAATGTGGCCATTGGCAACGGCAAGCCAGCCCTGCTCGATCACCCGGTCGGCCAGCACGATCCTGGCATTGGCGATCACGATATCCTTCGGGACGTTCATTTCCATTTCCTTCAGGCCGCGGCGGCAAAGCTGGTGACGTCGACAACACGGTCCGCAATCAGATGACGGATTTCGTCGTCGTGGACAATGGCGACCATAGCGACGCCCTGGCGCTTTTTCTCGGCGACAAGCTCGACCACCACAGTGCGGTTGGCGGCATCGAGCGAGGCGGTCGGCTCGTCGAGCAGCAGGATCGGAAGGTCCGAGATGAAGCCGCGCGCGATGTTGACGCGCTGCTGCTCGCCGCCGGAGAAGGTCGCGGGCGGAAGCTGCCAGAGCCGCTCGGGGATGTTGAGACGGTGCAGCAACTCGCCGGCGCGGGC
>NZ_JALBHA010000088.1:0-16616 GCF_023006445.1 Bradyrhizobium sp. SHOUNA76 | reverse complement strand
AGCGCGGCGCCGGCGGCCTCGACGGCGAGGCGCCCGGCGACTTCGCTCATCGGCGCGAGCAGCGGGAGGTGACCATTCGCGTCCGTGACGGTTTCATAGGCGATCGCGGTGCAGCCGGAGGCAACCAGGCCCTTGGCCTGCTCCGGATCCGGCGCAAGATGAAGATAGGTAAATAGAATCTGGCTTTCTCGGAGCTGGGCCCATTCGCTCTTCTGTGGCTCCTTCACCTTCACAATCATGTCGGACTTGGCAAAGATGTCGCGGGCGCTCTCGGCAATGGTGGCCCCTGCCCGCCGATACACCTCATCGGACGCGCCGATGCCGCCGCCGGCGCCGGTCTCGACCATCACCTGGTGCCCGGCTGCAACATATTCACGGACGGCGCCCGGGGTGAGCCCGACGCGATATTCCTGTACCTTGATCTCCTTGGGCACACCGACACGCATCTTCCGGGCTCCTTTGCCGACGCCTTGATTCTGTTCCTCATCGTAACGACGGGGCCGGTTTGGTTTCGTGCAAATATCCGCTAGTTTCGGCAGACCCGCGCCGGTTTCCGGCGCTGAAGCTCCCCTTCACGCTGGAAACGAAACCTTGCCCCTCGACCGGAAAGACCTCGCAATCCTCGCGGAACTCACGACCAATGCGCGTGCCAGCCACACCGAGCTTGCCAACAAGGTCGGGCTATCAAGCACGGCGCTGGCACGGCGGCAGAAGGCGCTCGAGGACGAGGGCTACATCCAGGCCTACCGCGCCGCGCTCGACCTCGCCCAGTTCGGCCTCACCACAACCGTGCTGGTTCGCATCGCACTGGAGAGCCAGAGCGACGAGGCGCTGAAGGCGTTCGAGGCGGAGGTCGTGAAATGCCCTTCCGTCGTGCGTTGCTTCCTAATGTCGGGGACAGACGACTACATTCTCATCGTGCTTGCCCGCGACATCCAGGATTTCGAGCGTATCCACCGCACCGAGCTGTCCCGACTGCCGCGCGTCGCGCGCGTGCAATCGAGCTTCGCGCTACGCGAAATCGTCAACCGCGCAGTACCCACGGTGGTGTTCGGCGAGGCAAAGCGCTAGCGGCTCTCCCCTTCCGCAAACGCGACCGAGCCCATCCCTGGCCGCTGTCATCGAATTGTCATCGAATGTGCCGAGAGCTGTGTCTCTCCGCACATTCGGGACCCGACATGGACTATTTCAAGCGCTTCAACTTCCTGTTCGCCGCACCTGTGTTCGACGCCGACGATCTCGAGGGCGTCCGCTTCAACCAGATCATCGAGGAGATCCAGCGCTCCGGCTTCGAGGTGGTCCGGGCCCGCAAGCTCGAAGACGCCGAGATGGCGGTGCAGACCGATGCCGCGATCGGCTGCATGGTGGTGGACTGGGGCAAGAAGGGCCTGGAGGGCAAGACCTCGGCGCTGATCAACCTGATGCGGCGCCGCGGCCTCGACTTTCCGATCATCCTGCTGATCCGGCGCAAGCGCTTCGAGGATTTGCCGGTCGAGGTGCTCGACTTCATCGACGGCTATGTCTTCCTGTCCGAGGAGACGCCGACCTTCATCGCCAAGAACCTGATCAGCCGGCTCAAGCAATATGCCGAGACGCTCAAGACACCGTTCTTCGGCGCGCTGGTCGACTATGCCGAGGAAGGCAACCAGCTCTGGACCTGCCCCGGTCACAATGGCGGCGTGTTCTACAACCGCAGCCCGATCGGACGCGTGTTCGTCGAGCATCTCGGCGAATCCGTGTTCCGCGACGACCTCGATAATTCCGTGCTCGACCTCGGCGACCTCCTCACCCATGAAGGTCCCGCGCTGAGGGCGCAGAAGGAAGCCGCCCAGATCTTCGGCGCGGAAAAGACCTATTTCGTGCTCAACGGCACCTCGACCTCGAACAAGGTCGCGCTCGGCGCGCTCGTCACCGACGGCGATCTCGTGCTGTTCGACCGCAACAACCACAAGGCCGCCCATCACGGCGCGCTGATGATCAACGGCGGCGTCCCGGTCTACGTCCCGACCATCCGCAACGCCTGGGGCCTGATCGGCCCGATGCGCTGGGACATGCTCGACGAGAAGGCCTTGCGCGAGGCGATCCGTAACCATCCGCTGGTTGGGGATCGCGACGCCTGGCGCAAGGAGCGGCCGTTCCGCGTGGCTGTCGTCGAGCAATGCACCTATGATGGCACGATTCACAGCGCCGAGATGATCCTGAAACGCATCGGCCATCTCTGCGAATACATCCTGTTCGACGAGGCCTGGGCCGGCTTCATGAAGTTCCACCCGCTCTATGCCGGCCGCTTTGCCATGGGCCTGTCCAATCTTCCCCCCGAGGCGCCCGGCATCATCGCGACGCAGTCGACCCACAAGCAGCTCGCCAGCTTCTCGCAGGCCTCGCAGATTCACATCAAGGACCGCCACATCCGCGGCCAGAAGCGGCGCGTCGAGCATCGCCGCTTCAACGAGAGCTTCATGCAGCACGCTTCCACCTCGCCGTTCTATCCCCTGTTCGCCTCCCTCGACGTCGGCGCGCAGATGATGAAGGGCCGCTCCGGCGAGGTGCTGTGGGACGACACGATCCGGCTCGGCATCGAGTTGCGCAAGAAGATCCGCGCGATGCGCCGCGAATTCGAGGAGAAGGAGCAGAATCCGGACCGGCGCTGGTTCTTCGAGCCGTTCGTTCCCGATCGCGTCGCGATTCCCGACGTCAGCCGCCCCGGCGCTGCGCACAACGTTGCCTGGGAGACGCTCTCCACCGACGAGCTCGCCACCAATCCCACGCTGTGGCAGCTCTCCCCGGACAGCAACTGGCATGGCTTCCCCGGCCTCACCGAGGGCTTTGCCATGACCGACCCGAACAAGCTGACGCTGCTGACCCCCGGCTTCGACCGCACCACCGGGGCCTATGTCGAGCACGGCATCCCCGCGCCGGTCGTCGCGCAGTACCTGCGCGAAAACCGCATCGTCCCCGAGAAGAACGACCTCAACTCCCTGCTCTTCCTGCTCACCCCCGGAGTCGAGGCGAGCAAGGCCGGAACGCTGATCTCCGGCCTCGTCGCATTCAAGCGCCTGCACGACGACAATGCGCTGCTGGCGGACGTCATCCCGGAGTTCTACCAACGTCGGCAAGCGCGCTATGCCGGCGTGCGCCTGCGCGACCTCTGCAGCGAGATGCACCGCTTCTTCCGTGCCGCCGACGTCAGCGCGCTCCAGGCGCGGCAGTTCATGCCCGAGCATATGCCTGAGATCGCGATGTCGCCGCGCGATGCCGCGCGCTACCTGTTCAAGAACGACGTCGACTATCTGCCGATCGAGGCCATTGGGGGCCGCATCGCCACCACGCCCTTCGTGGTCTATCCGCCCGGCATCGCCACCATCGTTCCGGGCGAGCGGCTGAACGAACGGGCCAAGCCCATGGTGGATTATCTCAAGATGTTCGAGACCTGCTTCAACACCTTTCCGGGCTTCGACGTCGAGATCCAGGGCATCTACAAGGAGGTCGATGCTCAGGGGAGGATCGGGCTGTACACTTACGTCGTTGCCGAGTAGGTGCGAATGAACGAAACGGCAATGGCACGTGCGGACGACGAGGCGGTCCTGGTCCGCACCTCACGTGAGAGCGACGTCGAGGCGATGCTGGCGATCTACCGCCACCACGTCCGCAACGGCGTACCCCGCGAAGTCGAGGGAACCGGCGCGCCCGAGCCGGACGATTTGCGCGACCGGCGCAAGAACCTGAAGCAGACCCGCCTGCCGCACCTGGTCGCGACCTTTCGCGGCGAGGTGGTTGGCTATGCCTACGCCGTGCAGTTCCGCAAGCGGCCGGCCTATCGCTACACCGCCAAGCATTCGATCTACGTTCACCACGAGCAACTCGGCCGCGGGGTCGGACGACTGCTGCTGCAGGAATTGATCGATGCTTGTGCGGCGGCCGGCTTCCGCCAGATGATCGGCTATATCGACGCCGACAACGCGCCCTCGCTGGCGCTGCACGAAAAGTTCGGCTTCGCGCGCGCCGGTCTGCTCTGCGGCGTCGCCTATCGCCACGGCCGCTGGTCCGACACCGTCATGGTGCAGCGATCGCTCGGCGCCGGGACGACGGCGCCGCCACCCGTCACAGCGCCGGGCCGCTAGAACTCAGGACGGAAAGTCAGCCGGTCTGACCTGGATACGGTCGGCATGCAGCGACCAATGATGCAACGCCTGGTCCTCGCAGAACTTTGCCTTCGCCCGCTCCGTGGCCTCGTCCTCGTCCGCGGCGTCGATCTCGAGCGTGCCCTGACAGACCTCGCACTGCCGGCCGTATTCGCCGAGCACGTTCTTCATGAACCTGACGACATAAGTAGACATGGCGCCTCCTGCTGCCCCGCAGCACTCTAGTCCCATTTAGGCTGATCGGGGAAAGGAGATTTTGACGCGGATCAAGTCCGGGCAGTCCCGACCGAAGATTCGTTGCGGAACCCGCCGCGCGGGTTTATGGGCAAGTGCCGGCCGTCCATGAGGATCTTGCCTTGCGCTTTGTCTCCGATGCCGAAGTCACCAGAGTACTGACGTTTCCGATCCTCATTGCGGCCCTGGAAGAGGCGCACCGCCGGTCGAAGATGGAGGTTCTGGACGCCTTCCTTGGCGACGAGAAAGGGCAATACGTCATCCGCAGCGCGGTCGATCCCGGCCGCTACATGGCGAGCAAGATGTTCACCAGCTTCCCCACCAATCTGGCGGGAGGCCAGATGCCGGCGGTGCAGGCTGTGTGCGTGCTGTTCGACGGCACTAACGGGCGGCCGCTGGCGGCGATGGATGGGACCGAGATCACGCACTGGCGCACGGCTGCCGATTCCGCACTCGGCACGAAACTGCTCGGCCCGCCCAGCCCTCTAACGCTGCTTTGCGTCGGTGCCGGTGAGATGTCCGAATGGCTGATCCGGGGGCATCGGACGGCGAGGCCGTCGATCGAGCGCGTCGTGATCTGGAATCGAAGCCCGGAGCGGGCCGCCGACCTCGCCAGGCGGTTGGTGGAAGACGGCGTGAAAGCGGAAACGACCATGGATCTCGACGCCGCGACGCGCGAGGCTGACGTGATCACCACCTGCACGAGATCGCATCAGCCGCTCATCAAGGGACGCAATTTGCGGCCAGGCACGCATCTGGATCTCGTTGGCGGCTACACGCCGCAAACCCGTGAAGCCGACGACGACGCGGCTCGAATCTCGCGTGTGTTCGTAGACCGCAGGGAATCCGCCTTCCATGGCGTCGGCGACATCCTGCAACCGATCGCGAACGGCGCGATCAGCGAGACGGAGGTGCTCGGCGATCTCTACGATCTCGCCAGTGGCCGTGTGCAAGGACGCGCCTCACCGTCCGACATAACCTTCTTCAAGAATGCGGGCGGCGGCCATCTCGACCTCATGACCTGCGAGGCAGTGTTCCAGCAACTCGGTGCGAAGTTGGGATAGACGACCTGTCCGGAGCAGGAGGCCGGCGAAGCAAGGCCGACGTCAGCGTTCAAGCCTTGATGTCGAGGAGCGACTCTGTCGTTTCCGCGTAGGCCTGAATGACCTTCGCATTGGCAATGAAGCTGTACTTTGCGGCCGCCAGTTGAACGAATTCGCTGGCGATGTCGACATTCGGCGCTGCGACCAGGCCATCCTGGTTTGCGAAGGCGGCGGTAGGGTCGGATTGTGCGGTATAGCTCGGCGAGACCGTCGACACCGTCGCAATAGTGCCGCCCGGCGTCGAGCCGCTCGACTGGTCGACGCGCAATGGCACGTAGGCCGCGGGAAACGTCGGAGCAATGCCCGAACTGCCCGTAACGGCCGATGTGCTCGACCCGTCTGAGGCTGGCAGCGGGCCGGTGGTGCGAACATTGGCGATGTTGCTCGCGGCCACGTTCACGCGCAAGCTCGCCGCAGAAAGTCCGGATGTCGCAATCGAGAATATGCTCATGGACTTTCAACTACAGGACAAGTGATACGCGTTCACTTACCCGATTGATAAGAAGCGCCGCTTTGCCTTTCCGTCGTGATAACCAAAGAGGCCAACCGGACCCCGCGGGCCCTACCCCGGCATCACCCCGAACACCTGCTTGAACCGCTCCGCATAAACCGGCCAGACCTCGGGATTGATGATACGCGGGGGACGCTTGCCGTCGAGCGTGTCCAGCACCTGCTCGGCCGCAATGCGGCCCATGTTCTGGCGCGCCTCGATGGTCACGCCTGCGGTGTGCGGGCTCGCCAGCACGTTGTCGAACTGGAGCAGTGGATGCTCCGGTGGCGGCGGCTCCTTGGACCAGACGTCGAGGCCGGCACCGGCGATGCGCTTGTCGCGCAGGGCCTGAAGCAGCGCATCCTCGTCGTGGATGAAGCCGCGTGCCGTGGTGATGAAGTAGGCATGCGGCTGCATCAGCGCGAATTCGCGCACGCTGATCATGTTGCGGCTGCCCTTGTTGAGCGGACAAGAGATCGAGACGAAATCGGCGCGGCGCAACAGCTCGTCCAGCTCCACCTTCTCCCCGCCCCGCTCGGCCATCACCTCGGCGGTGAGATACGGGTCATAGGCCAGCACCTTCATGCCAAGCAGGCCCTTGCACAGCGCGGCGATGCGGCGGCCGACATTGCCGAGGCCGATGATGCCGACGGTCTTTTGCTCGACCTCGTTGCCGACGAGATCGTTGCGGTTGACGTCGCGGTCGCGGCGCAGGCGGCGATCCGACTGGATGATGCGCTTGGACAGCGTCAGCATCATCGCCAGCGCGTGCTCGGCAACCGAATGGGCGTTGCCGCCGGACTGGTTGACAACCACGACGCCGGCTGCCGTGCAGGCCTCGACGTCGACGGGGTCGAAGCCGGCGCCGTTGCTGGAAACGAGCAGCAGGTTCGGTGCGCGCTTCAGGAAGGCGGCATCGACATGGAAATGCGGGGCGAGCTCGTCGCGGGCGGCGCCGACCTGGTAGACATGGGCAGCGCCAAGGAGCGGCGCGTAGAAATCTTCGGGGCTCCCGTTCTCGATGCGATCGAGCTGGACGTCGGGCCGCGCCTTGAGGATGTCGATATAGATCGGATTGGCCAGATAATTGGAGTAGACGACACGCTTGCTGTTGACCGACATCAGGACCCTTCCGGCTCTCCAGGAATCAGCAAGGCCAGCGCGGCGCGCGCCCCCTCCGTGCTTCCTCCCATTTCTTCGTCGCACACATATGACATGGCGGCGCCGGCCACGGCAGGTCTTCTGGCGCAGATCACGGTGCCGACCGCGACATGTTGACAATCCCGCCCGCTGCGTCAAGTTCGGCCGATTGCCGCGACGGTCAAAACCAAGAAGCATGCGCGGACCAAGGGAGAACGCAATGGCGATTGCGGAGCAGCAGACTTCGCCCCAGGCGACGCAGGGGGCCGGCGAAATCAGCTGGCACGGCATCGTCCTGCAAACCCTGAAACGGAACGAGATCAGCCTCATCCCTTACGTGCCCGATCGCGTGCTGACCCCGCTGATCCAGAACCTGCACGCCGACCCCTTCTTCACCACCTTCGCCACCGCCCGCGAAGAGGAGGCGGTCGGCATCGTTTCGGGCGCCTGGATGGGCGGTCGGCGCGGCGCGGTGCTGATGCAGACCTCCGGCTTTGCCACGCTCGCCAACGTCCTGGCTTCGCTCGCGGTCCCCTATCAGATCCCGCTGATCATGTTCGTCTCCGAGCGCGGCACGCTCGGCGAGTTCAACTACGGGCAGTCGCTGGTCTGCCGCACGATGCGGCCGGTGCTCGACTCGCTGGCGCTCGAGCACCACACCATCACCCGGCTCGACGAGCTCGAGTTCATCGCCGACCGCTCGATCAAGCAGGCCGTCACGACGCAGACGCCCGTGGCGCTGATCCTCAACCCGCTGCTCACGGGCGGCAAGACCTTCGACAAGTGAGGTCGGCCAAATGAATACTGCCATGAACACTGGCAATACCAAGGTGATGAACCGCTTCGATGTCACCTCGCGCCTGATCGCCAGGCTCAAGCACGAGGAAGCCGTGATCGGCGGCATCGGCAACACCAATTTCGACCTCTGGGCCGCCGGCCACCGCCCGCAGAATTTCTACATGCTGGGCAGCATGGGGCTCGCCTTTCCGATCGCGCTCGGCGTCGCGCTGGCGCAGCCCGACCGCCGCGTCTTCGCACTCGAAGGCGATGGCTCGCTGTTGATGCAGCTCGGCGCGCTCTCGACGATTGCGAGCCTGAAGCCGAAGAACCTCATCATGGTCGTGATGGACAATGGCATCTACCAGATTACCGGCGCACAGCCGACACCTGCGGCAAGCGTCGCCGACATCGTTGCCATTGCCGTCGGCTCCGGCCTTTCCAACAGCGCCTGGGCGGCGGACGAGGAGGATTTCGAACGTCTGGTCGAAGCGGCGATGTCGGCCACCGAACCGAGCCTGATCGCGGTCCGCATCGACGACAAGCCCGGTGTCGGCACCACAAGGCGTGATCCCGTGCAGATCCGGGAGCGCTTCATGCACGGGCTGGGCGTGCGCGAGCCACTTTAACATTTTGTCATTAACTACACGTCGATCTGATGGGGGACTGTACCGGCCCACCGCAAATCTGTGCTAAGCGAGCCGGATGTCCATTTTGGTTCGTTCCATTGCCTGGCTGCTCGCGGCCGCCGTTACTTTCGCAACCCTCGGTCCCTCCGGACTGCGCCCCCATTCCGACCTGGGCCAGGACGGCGAACATGCGCTTGCATTCATCCTGGTGGGACTGGCCTTCGGCCTCGCCTATCCGCGCCGGCGCCTGCCGAGCGCAGCGGCCGCGGTCGCCCTGATCGGCGTGCTCGAGCTGATGCAGTTTTGGGCACCCGGACGCCACGCCCGGCTGGAGGATTTTCTGGTCGACGCGCTCACCGCCTGCATCGGCTTTGCGCTCGCGGCCGCAGCCGATTGGCTCCTCACGCGCCTTCGCACGAGTTCCACCGTGGCAAGCGAAGGCCCCGCGGAGTGACGCTCCGCAGGGCCCATATTCTCAACGCGTAAGGTCAGCCGCCGATCAGTCGATGATCTTGACGACGCGGCGGGTGCGCGGCTCGACGATCACACGGCGGTCGTTCACGACCGCATAGCGATACTCGGTGTAGTTCGGCACCGGGCGCAGCACCACGGTCGGAGGCAGCGGCTCGCCGACCACGACACGCTCCTCCACGACAACCGAGTCACTTCGCGGGATTCCGCCGAGAATCGCATTCGGAATTTCGAGACCCGCGCCGACGGCCGCACCGACGGTGCCGCCGACCATCGCGCCGACCGGACCACCGATATCGCCGCCCGCGCGCGCGCCATCCCTGGCGCCTTGTTCGGTCGTCGACTGGGCAAAGGCTGCGCTCGACGCCAGCAGCGACGCGGCAGCCAACGTAATCGCAAGACGAGTTTTCATGTCTTAAGCCTCCAGTGATTGATACGCGCCTTCAACCACGGGGCCGGGCCGTTGTTCCGGTTCCCCGTGGCGAAAGACACCCCAGATCTGGAGACTGTTACGGCGTAACAGTTCAGCTAGCAGCGATCTCGTGCCCCGCCATCAGTTCCAGCGCCCGCACCATCGCCGAATGATCCCACCCCTTGCCGCCATGCGCGGTGCAGGACGAGAACAATTGCTGCGCCACAGCCGTGCTCGGCAGCGCAAGGCCGAGCGCACGCGCACCTTCGAGCGCGAGGTTGAGATCCTTCTGGTGCAGCTCGATGCGGAAGCCGGGATCGAAATTGCGCTTCACCATGCGCTCGCCGTGGACTTCGAGGATGCGCGAGGAGGCGAATCCGCCCATCAGTGCCTGCCGCACCAGCGCCGGATCGGCTCCGGCCTTCGATGCAAACAACAGGGCTTCGCTCACCGCCTCGATCGTCAGCGCGACGATGATCTGGTTGGCAACCTTCGTCGTCTGCCCGTCGCCATTGGCGCCGACGCGGGTGACGTTCTTGCCCATCTTGTCGAAGGCCGGCTTCATGGTGTTGAACGCCCGCTCCGGCCCGCCCACCATGATGGTGAGGCTCGCGGCCTTGGCGCCGACCTCTCCGCCCGACACCGGCGCGTCGAGATAGTCAGCACCCAGCGCCTCGATCTTCTTCGCGAACTCCTTGGTCGCCAGCGGCGAGATCGAGCTCATGTCGACGACGATCTTGCCTTTGGAAATGCCGCTGGCGACCCCGTCCTTGCCGAACAGCACGGCCTCCACATGCGGGGTATCAGGCACCATGATGATGACCGCGTCCGCCTCTTCCGCGACCTCTTTGCTGGACTTGCAGGCAATGCCACCGGCCGCAATCAGGTCCGGCGCAACGGGCGCGACGTCGTGCAGGAGAACGCGATGGCCCGCGGCCAGGAGATGACCGGCCATCGGCCGTCCCATGGTGCCAAGTCCGATGAAGCCGATGTCGATCATGTCTAATTCCTCCAGATTTGGGCTAAGTCGATCCACGCGCTCGATGCACCTCTCCCGCTTGCGGGAGAGGTCGGCACGCAGTGCCGGGTGAGGGCTTTCTCCTCCTTGGGACTTTCTCGGCGCGCCTCAGAGATTCCCATCGTGGAGATACCCTCTCCCCAGCCCTCTCCCGCAAGCGGGAGAGGGAGCGCACCGCAACCGTGGTCTCACGTCTCGAACGTCTGCGCGGCGTGCCACGAAAGGCCTTCCAGCGTCGTGGTGCGGGGCTTGTATTCGCAGCCGATCCAGCCGCGATAGCCGATCGCATCGAGATGGCGGAACAGGAAGGGGTAGTTGATCTCGCCGGTGCCCGGCTCGTGGCGGCCGGGATTGTCGGCGAGCTGGATGTGGGCGATCTGCGGCAGATATTCCTGCATGGTGCGGGCGAGATCGCCTTCCATGATCTGCATGTGGTAGATGTCGTACTGGATGAAGAGGTTATTCGACCGCACATCCGAGATCAGCTGCACCGCCTGCTCGGTGCCGTTGAGGAAGAAGCCGGGAATGTCGAGCGTGTTGATCGGCTCGACCAGGAGCTTGATGTTCTCCCGCGCCAGCGTCGAAGCCGCAAAGCGCAGATTGCCGACCAGCGTCTCCTGAAGCTCGCGTGGATCGGCATCGGCAGGCGCGATACCGACGAGACAGTTGAGCTGTTCGCAATCCAGCGCCTTGGCGTAGTCGATCGCGCGGAACACGCCGTCGCGGAATTCGGCGGTGCGATCGGGCAGGATCGCGATGCCACGCTCGCCTCCCGCCCAGTTGCCCGCCGGCAGATTGTGCAGCACCTGCGTCAGGCCGTGGGCCTCGAGCTGCTTGCGCAGCTGCGCCTTTTCGAAATCATAGGGAAAGAGATACTCGACCCCGGAAAAGCCCGCCGCCTTCGCAGCACTGAAGCGGTCGAGGAACGGCATCTCGTTGAAGAGCATGGTGAGGTTGGCGGCAAACTTCGGCATGATCTTCTCTCCTATTCCGCCGGCTGCAACACGCGTGTGGTTGCGACCTCGTCGAGCGGAAGGTCCAGCACCTCCTCGAACTCGACGATATTGTCGATCTCCGTGCCCATCGCGATGTTGGTGACGCGTTCCAGGATGAACTCGACCACCACGGGCACGCGGTGCTTGGCCATCAATTCGCGCGCGGTGGCGAATGCCGCCTGCGTGTCCTTCGGGTCAGTGACGCGGATTGCCTTGCAGCCGAGGCCTTCGGCGACCGCGACGTGGTCGACGCCATATCCATTGAGCTCCGGCGCATTGACGTTCTCGAACGAGAGCTGGACGTGATAGTCCATGTCGAAGCCACGCTGGGCCTGGCGGATCAGGCCGAGATAGGAATTGTTCACGACCACGTGGATGTAGGGCAGATTGAATTGCGCCCCGACCGCGAGCTCCTCGATCAGGAACTGGAAGTCGTAGTCGCCAGAGAGCGCCACGATCTCGCGATCCGGACACGCGGCGCGCACGCCAAGCGCCGCGGGCAATGTCCAGCCGAGCGGCCCCGCCTGCCCCGCGTTGATCCAGTTGCGCGGCTTGTAGACACCGAGGAACTGCGCGCCCGCGATCTGCGACAGGCCGATCACGGTGACATAGGTGGTGTCGCGACCGAACGCCTTGTTCATCTCCTCATAGACGCGCTGCGGCTTGATCGGCACGTCGTCGAAATGGCTCTTGCGCAGCAAGGTCTTCTTGCGATCGCGGCAGGCCACGGGCCACGCCTGGCGCTCGCGGAGCCTGCCTGACCGCCGCCACTCCCTGGCGACGGCGACGAACAGCTCGAGCGCAGCCTTGGCGTCCGAGACGATGCCGAGATCGGGATTGAACACGCGCCCGATCTGGGTCGGCTCGATGTCGACATGCACGAAGGTGCGGCCCTTGGTGTAGGTCTCGACCGAACCGGTGTGGCGATTGGCCCAGCGGTTGCCGATGCCGAGCACGAAGTCGGATTCGAGCAGCGTGGCGTTGCCGTAGCGATGGCTGGTCTGGAGGCCGACCATGCCCGCCATCAGCACGTGATCGTCGGGGATCGCGCCCCACCCCATCAGCGTCGGCACGACGGGCACGTTGGTGATCTCGGCGAACTCGACCAGGAGATCGGAGGCGTCGGCGTTGATGACGCCGCCACCCGCGACGATCAGCGGGCGCTCGGCGGCGTTGAGCATCTCCAGCGCCTTCTCGACCTGCTTGCGCGTGGCGGTGGGCTTGTAGACCGGCAGCGGCTCATAGGTCTCGTCGTCGAACTCGATCTCGGCCAGCTGCACGTCGAGCGGCATGTCGATCAGCACAGGCCCCGGCCTCCCTGAGCGCATCACATGAAACGCCTGGCTGAACACGCGCGGCACCAGCGCCGGCTCGCGCACCGTCACCGCCCATTTCGTCACGGGCTTTGCGATCGACTCGATGTCGACGGCCTGGAAATCCTCCTTGTAGAGTCGCGCGCGCGGCGCCTGCCCGGTGATGCAGAGGATCGGAATGGAGTCGGCGATCGCCGAATAAAGCCCGGTAATCATGTCGGTGCCGGCCGGCCCTGACGTGCCGATGCAGACGCCGATATTGCCGGCCTTGGCCCGCGTATAGCCCTCGGCCATATGCGAGGCGCCCTCGACATGACGCGCCAGAATGTGGCGGATCGAGCCGCGCTTCTTCAGCGCCGAGTAGAGCGGATTGATCGCGGCCCCGGGAACCCCGAAGGCGGTCGAGATGCCTTCCTTCTCCAGAATACGGACAGCCGCATCGATAGCTCGCATCTTCGCCATATCGGACCTCGCTCAAATTGCGTCAGCGAGCGAGATCATCGGGCGTGCAGAAGCCGATCTCAACGAGATCGATTTTATTTTCCACGATGCGGCGGGCGCCGAAAAACAGCGGACACTTCAATCGGTTAGATCGGCAAATCAATGAAAACCGGGATACGGCCGCATCCCTTGCGATGAACGTCGACAGAATCTGTGCAGCCTCGTCGAGCTCGGCTTGACCAGATCACCCCCAGCCGCCTACGCAGGTTGCATGATCTCAGGGTATCTATCGGAAGTCCCCACATGCTGCGATTGCTGGCGTTGCCGATCGAGTTGTTGCGTATCGCTTTTTACGTCCTGCAGGGCCTCCTCGATGCGTTGCGGTCGCGCAATCGACCGCGCTTTGCGTCCACTGTCCTGATCAAGGCGCCGCGCGAGGCCGTGTGGCGATTCAATACCGCTAATCTGATCGTCCTAAACGGACCGCCGGTGATCGAGATTTCGCATGGCCCTCTGCCCGACGACCACGGTCTTTGGCTGACGCGTGTCGCTATCAGCGGCCAACCCAGGGCACGGGCGGTCTCCCGCGAGATCATACGCGACGAAGACCGGGGCATCTTCACCTCGCGGGCGGTCGAGCACACGCTCTCGGTCCCGCCGGAAGACGGTCGCGATCGCGAGACCGGACTGACGGTCGAAGCCATCCCCGAGGGGACTGCGCTCACCATGTTCAACGAACTGACCATCCGCTCCTTCAGCGACCGCATCGT
Source organism: Bradyrhizobium sp. SHOUNA76 (assembly GCF_023006445.1). Taxonomy (NCBI): domain Bacteria; kingdom Pseudomonadati; phylum Pseudomonadota; class Alphaproteobacteria; order Hyphomicrobiales; family Nitrobacteraceae; genus Bradyrhizobium; species Bradyrhizobium sp. SHOUNA76. Next base: position 2,681 of record NZ_JALBHA010000088.1, on the reverse strand, counting down.
CTATCCGATCGGCCTGCGCCGAATGGCGGACATGATCAAGCAGCAATGCGAATTGGAAGCCGGTACGCACAGCCAGCTTGCAGCGATTGCCAATCACGGATTGGTGCTGTCGGTCCTGGCATTGCTCAGTTTCTGCTACTTGTTTGGCTTGAAGTCCGCGCTGCTGCTGTCGATCGTAATCGCTTTGCACGAAGCTGGACACGCCGTGGCGATGCTGACGACCGGCGTCGGAGTTCACGGCATCTACCTCATCCCGTTCTTCGGCGGCGCCGCGATTCCAAAGAGGGCGTATCGAAGCGAGGGTCGGTTGGGATTTATCGCGCTGATGGGACCTGGCTTCAGCCTCATTCCGACACTCGGACTGTTCGCAATGTATCAAGCGACCGGGAAGATCGAGCTGCTTAAGGCAACGGAGATGATGGCGATCGTCAATGCCGCCAACCTGCTGCCGATCTATCCACTCGATGGCGGCCTGATTCTCAATGCACTGGTCGGCTCGGTGAACCGAACGTTTGCCGTGATCATGGGATGGATCGGGGTACTGGTTGGCCTCGGCCTGGCGATCTACTTTCAATCTTTCCTGATCGGCATTCCATTTCTGCTGTTCGCGCTGCACCGCTATCTGTCAGGCCACCAGACGATTGCGCTCGAACCGCTCCCGCTCAAGGGCGGCATTGTGCTTGCCTTCGCGTCCATGGCCACCATGATCTTGTATGCAATGGTCATTCGCGGGATTTGGGTGATTTCACACGTCTGATCGCGCCGCCTGCCGCTCACTCGAACAGCGGTGCCAGCTCCATTTGCGGTACCAGCACGAGGCCCTTGTCGGTGATACGAATTTCCGGAATGACCGATAGCGGAATCAGATTGAAGCCCATGTAGGGGATGGTGCAGCCGGCTTCCGCCCATTCCTTCTTCAGCACCTTGACCTCTTCGGCCACTTCGGTGACGCGCTTGTCGGACAGGAGTCCGGCGATCGGCAGCGGCACCAGCGCCCTCACCTTGCCCTCGGCGACGAGGCAGACGGCGCCCTGTTGCTCCTTGATGGCGGCGATCGCGACCTGCATGTCGGCCTCGTTGGTGCCGGCAACGATGATGTTGTGGCTGTCGTGGCCGACGCTGGAGGCGACCGCGCCGCGCTTCAGACCAAAATCCTTCAGCAGGCCGTAAGCGACGTTGCCAGCCGACTTGCCGTGGCGCTCGACCACCGTGACGAAGCACAGGCCGTAGCGCGCGAACAATTCCGGCCAATCCTTTGCCGGCTCGATCTTGACCTTCTCGTGGATCAGCGTGATGCCCGGCAGCGCGGTCCTGATCGCGTTGACGGTGCAAGCCTTCGCCGGCAGCTCCGGCGTCAGCTTCATCGTCTCCGGCAGTTTGACGGTGGCGTAAGCAGCCTTCGGATATTGATAGCGCTGCGATAGCGCCTGATCGAGAAGCGGCGTGATCCTGCCGCGCTCGACCACCAGCTCACCGCCGTACCAGGTGCATTGTGGCTTGAGCTGATCGTCCATCAGCACGAGATCGGCCCGGCGCCCGCCACCAAGCCCGCCAATGTCGCCGTCCATGCCGAAGCGGGTTGCGCCGTGCAGCGAGCCCATCGACCATGCCTGCTCCGGCGACATGCCGGCCTTCACGGCTTCCCGCACCACCCAGTCGAGACCGAACAACAGGAGATCGTCGGCATCGCGGTCGTCGGTGCAAACTGCCGTCCGCTTGTGCGAGGCCCCTAACTCGGTGACCGTGCGGATCGCCTGCGGCAGCGAGTGCCAGGGCGTCGTCGGTGGACCGCCGCGCAGGAACACCCAGACGCCGGCATCGAGCAGGTCGTCGGCGATGTCGCGGTCGATCGCTTCATGGGTATCGGTCACGCCCGATGCCGCATAGGCCGCAACGAATTCGCGGCCATAGACGTGACCAGAGACGGGACGGCCACGCTTCAACGCGGCCGCGAGGATGGCGTGACTACGCTCGTCGCCCATCGTGACGGGCACAAAGTCCATCTTCTCGCCAAGCGCGACAGCCTCCGGCCAGCGGTCGAACAGGCCGGCGATCTTATCCGGCGTGAGATCCCCGCCAGCCGTCTCCAGCTCCGCCGAGGTCGCCGGCACCGTGCTCGGCACCGTCAGGAAAATCGACAGCGGCGCTTGCCGCGCGTCCTCCAGCATCGCCTCGACGCCGACGACGTCCATGACGTTGCCGATCTCGTGGCTGTCGCAGAAGATCGTGGTGGTGCCGTTCAGCAGCGCGGCCTCCGCATAAGCACAGGCCGTCACCATCGAGGATTCGATGTGGATGTGCGGATCGACGAGGCCGGGCGCGATGATGCCGCCGGCCGCGTCGTAGGTCGCGACGCCGCTCCACGCCTTCTTGGCTGTTCCGGCCGGCTTCACCGCGGCGACACGGCCGCCGGTGATCCAGACCTCGCGGTTCGCGTGGATGCGCTCCGAATAGGTCGAAAGCACCCGCGCGCCCGTGACGACGAGATCGGGCGCGAGACGCGCGGAGGCGACATCGGCCAGACGCCGGGTCATCGAATGCAGCGGTGCGACGGCGAAGCGGGTAAGTCTGGTCATCGGGACCCTCGCGTGGCGTTACGGCCCCGCGATGGTTACGCCCCGCGCCATAGCGGGCAAGCGCAAATATAACGGCAGGCCCTGCTTACGCCTTAGGCGCCGAGC
>NZ_JALBHA010000889.1:0-1394 GCF_023006445.1 Bradyrhizobium sp. SHOUNA76 | reverse complement strand
ATGGATGATCTGTTGCGGGAGTTTCTGACGGAGACCAGCGAGAGCCTGGACACCGTGGACAATCAGCTGGTGAAGTTCGAGCAGGAGCCGAACAACGCCAAGATCCTGGATAACATCTTCCGCCTGGTCCACACCATCAAGGGTACTTGCGGCTTCCTCGGCCTGCCGCGGCTGGAAGCGCTGGCGCATGCCGGCGAGACGCTGATGGGCAAATTCCGCGACGGCATGCCGGTGACCGGGCAGGCGGTGACGGTGATCCTGTCCTCGATCGACCGCATCAAGGAAATCCTCGCAGGTCTAGAGGCGACCGAAGCCGAGCCGGAAGGTACCGACCGCGATCTCATCGACAAGCTGGAAGCGATGGTCGAGCAGGGCATGGCCGCCATGGCGGCCGGTAGCGCTGCTCCCGTCGGTGACGCCCCGCCGCTGGTGCCGGAAGCACCTGTAGCTGCCGCGCCTGCGCCGGCAAAAGACATGACCACGGGCTCGCTGATCGACCAGACCCTGGAGCGTCCGCTCCGGCCGGGCGAAGTCTCGCTCGACGAGCTCGAGCGCGCCTTCCGCGAGACCGCGATCGAAGCGCCGGCGCCTGCGCCTGTTGCTAAAGCCGAGCCCGCGCCGGTGGCTGAAGCGCCCGCTGCCAAGGAAACTGCCAAGGAAGCCGCAAAGCCCGCCAAGGAGAAGCCCGCGGTCAAGAAGTCGATGGCCGACGAGGCTGTCGGCGAAGGCGACCGCATCGCCAACCAGTCGATCCGCGTCAACGTGGATACGCTGGAGCATTTGATGACCATGGTCTCCGAGCTGGTGCTGACCCGCAACCAGCTCTTGGAGATCTCCCGCCGCAACGAGGACACCGAGTTCAAGGTGCCGTTGCAGCGCCTGTCCAACGTCACCGCCGAGCTGCAGGAGGGCGTCATGAAGACGCGCATGCAGCCGATCGGCAATGCCTGGCAGAAGCTGCCCCGCATCGTCCGCGATCTCTCCAGCGAACTCGGCAAGCAGATCGAATTGGAGATGCACGGCGCCGACACCGAGCTCGACCGCCAGGTGCTCGATCTGATCAAGGACCCGCTCACCCACATGGTGCGCAACTCCGCCGATCATGGCCTTGAGACCCCCGCCGAGCGTCTTGCCAGCGGCAAGGGCGAGCAGGGCACCATCCGCCTCTCCGCCTATCACGAGGGCGGCCACATCATCATCTGCATCGCCGACAACGGCCGCGGCCTCAACACCGAGAAGATCAAGGCCAAGGCGATCTCGTCAGGTCTCGTCACCGAGGCCGAGCTCGAGAAGATGAGCGAAGCCCAGATCCACAAGTTCATCTTCGCGCCGGGCTTCTCGACCGCGGCCGCCATCACCTCGGTCTCCGGCCGCGGCGTCGGCATGGACGTGGT
>NZ_JALBHA010000888.1:0-1399 GCF_023006445.1 Bradyrhizobium sp. SHOUNA76 | reverse complement strand
GCCACTCGGCTTGCCTCCCGGACGCGGGCCGGCTGTCTTCGCGCTGCGCGCCTTGAACGGGCGCGCCTCCTTGCGCTCGTCGCGCGAACGGGGCTTTGGATCGGTTCTTTTGATACGGCGGCTCATGGCTGCCTGCGTACCCTAAAAGCCGGCTGCCGTCACGGCGAAATGGCCGCTTCTAGCCTGTGCCGCCCCGCTCCTTCCGCAGCTTCGCCCAGTAATCCAGCCGCTTTCTGATCTCGCGCTCGAAGCCGCGCTCGGGCGGGTCGTAGAAGGTCTGGCGGCCCAGAGCTTCGGGGAAGTAGTCCTGGCCGGAGAAGGCATCCGGCGCGTCGTGGTCGTATTCGTAAGATGCGCCGTAGCCTTCCGACTTCATCAGCTTGGTCGGGGAATTGAGGATGTGCTTTGGCGGCAGCAGCGAGCCGGCTTGCTTGGCGACCTGCATCGCCGTGCCGAAGGCGGTGTAGACGGCGTTCGATTTCGGCGCGGTGGCGAGATAGACCACGGCCTGCGCGATGGCGAGCTCGCCCTCGGGATGGCCGAGGAAGTCGAAGGTGTCTTTCGCCGCATTGGCGATGACGAGCGCCTGCGGATCGGCCAGGCCGATGTCCTCGACTGCCATGCGCACGACGCGGCGGGCCAGGAACAGCGGGTCCTCACCGGCGTCCAGCATCCGCGCAAGGTAATACAGCGCCGCATCGGGATCGGAGCCGCGCACCGATTTATGCAGCGCCGAGATCAGATTGTAGTGGCCATCGGCCGATTTGTCGTAAATCGGTGCACGGCGCTGCAGGATGTCCTGCAATTGCGCGGCGTTGAAAATCTCGTCCGCCCGCGCCGAGCGCCAGACCTCTTCGGCGAGCGTCAGCGATGCCCTACCGTCGCCGTCGGCCATGCGCACCAGCACCGCGCGCGCCTCGTCATCGAGCGGCAGCTTCCTGCCCTCGACCTCCTCGGCATGCGCGAACAGTTTTTCGATTGCCGCTGCGTCGAGCGAACGAAACACCAAAACGCGCGCGCGGGACAGAAGCGCCGCGTTGAGCTCGAACGACGGGTTCTCGGTGGTGGCGCCGACCATGACCACCGTGCCGTCTTCCATCACGGGCAGAAACGAATCCTGCTGGGCGCGATTGAATCTGTGCACCTCGTCGACGAACAGCAGCGTGCCCTTGCCCATCTCGCGGCGGGCGCGCGCGGCGTCGAAGGCCTTCTTCAGATCGGCAACGCCGGAGAACACCGCGGAGATCTGCTCGAAATGCAAATCCGTCGCATCCGCCAGCAGCCGCGCCACCGTGGTCTTGCCGGTGCCGGGCGGTCCCCAGAACACCAGCGATCCCAGCGTGCGCGTCTCCAGCATGCGCGTGAGCGCCCCGTCGGGGCCCAGGATATGGTCCTGGCC
>NZ_JALBHA010000887.1:0-1403 GCF_023006445.1 Bradyrhizobium sp. SHOUNA76 | reverse complement strand
GCCCAGGCGCCCAGCGCGTTGCCGAGATTAAACGCGGCGATGTTGAGGCTGGAGGCGAGCGTGCGCCCGCTGGAGCCGGCCGCTTCCAGCACGCGAAGCTGGAGCGGAGCGACGGTTGCAAAGGCGGCGATGCCGAGCAGCAGAATCAGCACGATGGCTGCGATCTTCACCGACAGCACGGCGCCGAGCCCAAGAAGCGCGATGGCGAGCGCGGCGAGCGTTCCGATCAGCGCGCCGGCGAGGCCACGGTCGGCGAACTTGCCGCCAGCGACGTTACCGATCGCGAGCCCGACGCCGAACACCAGCAGGATCGGCGAGACCGCTCCTTCCGAGAAGCCGGTGAAGCGCGTCAGGATCGGCTGAATGTAGGTGAAGACGACGAACAGACCGGCAAAGCCGAACACGGTCATGGCAAGGCCGAGCAGCACCTGCGGACGGCCGAGCACGGCGACTTCCTCGGCAAGAGAGACCGGCTTGTCACCGTTGCCGACATGGCCGGGGACGAGCGCCGCAACCACCGCGAAGGCAATCACGCCGATGACAGTCACCGCCCAGAACGCCGCGCGCCAGCCGAGCATCAGGCCGAACCAGGCGCCGAAGGGCACGCCCAGCAGCGTCGCGACCGTGAGGCCGATGAACATGGTTGATATCGCGGAGGCCCGCTTGTCCTCGGCGACGAGGCTGGTCGCCACCACCGATCCCACGCCGAAAAACGTGCCGTGGGCAAGCGAGGTCAGCACGCGCGCGGCCATCAGCAATTCGTAGTTCGGCGCCAGCGCGCAGGCGGCATTGCCCAGCGTGAAGATCGCCATCAGCGCGAGCAGCACCGCTTTCCGCGGCATCCGCCGCGTCGCCAGCGTCAGGACGGGCGCGCCGATAAATACGCCGAGCGCATAACCGGAGATGAGCCGACCCGCGACCGGCACCGAGACATGCATGTCGGCGGCGACCTGGAGCAGGAGACCCATGATGATGAATTCTGTGGTGCCGATGCCAAAGGCACCGGCGGTGAGCGCGAGAACGGCGGGAGGCATGCGTGGCTCCGATGGTTGAGACGAGTCACGCAGATAGCCGCGCCGCAGCAAAACCATTAGAATGTCCGCAATCCAATCATTTGTGACGTGAATTCAACATGGCCCGTTTCGACACCAACCGCTCCGCCGAAATGGAGGTCTTCGTCCGCGTCGTCGATCTCGGCGGCTTCACCCCGGCCGCGCGAAAACTGCGCCTGACGCCATCGGGCGTGAGCAAGCTGATCTCGCGGCTCGAAGCCCGGCTCGGGTCTCGGCTCGTCAACCGCACCACGCGCAAGCTGACGCTGACGGAGGAGGGCCAGGCCTTCTATCAGCGCTCGTTGCGCATCCTCGCCGAGATGGACGAGGCCGAGCGCGAGGCGGCCTCGG
>NZ_JALBHA010000886.1:0-1403 GCF_023006445.1 Bradyrhizobium sp. SHOUNA76 | reverse complement strand
CGTCTTCGGCCTGCGGCGAGGGCTCGATCAGCCCGTCGCGTCCGAGAATGTCCGTCACGCGCGGCGTCGGCGCCGTGGACGCATCAGCAGTCGCCGGTGCCTCCGGCACAAAACCTTGCGCGAGCGAGGGATCGAGCAGGCGGTGGGTATAGTCGAAGGTCGGCCCGAGGATCTGGCCGCCGGGAATGTCCTTGAAGGTCGAGGACACCCGCCGCCACACCCGCATCGCGCCGGTGTCGACCGGTTCGCTCGCGCCGAAGCGCGGCAGCGTGGCGCGGAAGGCGCGAACCAGGAAGATCGCCTCGATCAGATCGCCGCGCGCCTGCTTGATCGCAAGCGAGGCGAGCTCGCGATCGTAGAGCGAGCCTTCACTCATGACACGGTCGACGGCGAGGCCAAGCTGCTCCGAGATCTGGTCGAGCGTGACCTCCGGAATGCTTTGGTCGCCGCGCCGCCTATGTGCGAGCAGGCGATGGGCGTTCTCGATGGCGCGTTCGCCGCCTTTGACTGCGACATACATGCTTCAGCTTCCCTTGCTCACGACGCGCGTGGTGCGGGGGATCGCCACCACGGCGTCATCGGCGACCAGCACGACATCGATGCCGCGTGGAAACAGCGCCTCGTTGACATGCAGGCGCTCGAACAGATCGAACGGCTTGATCGATGCCTGGAGCGTCGCGGCACCGTCGATCCCCGGACCGCGCAGCTCGAAGCTGCGTCCCGAGCCCAGACCATCGATCTGGAGAATCAATGTGGTCGAACGATCCGGATATTCGTTCGTCCCGAGCGCGAAGCGTTCGAGCGGCGGAAGCGCTCCGCCATCGCTGATCAGCGCGAAGCTCGCGACGGAGGAATCCTGCACCACCGGCGCGCCGGTGTGGAATTTCAGCCATTTCACCACGTCCACGCTCTCCGCCATCCGCGAATCGAGCCAGAGCGGCGTGTCGTGATCGAACAGCGTCAGTGCGATCGCGGCGGCGCCGCGCATCATCCTGTCGGGCGTCCCCGCTCCCGGCACGATGCGCTGGACCGAACCGGGCCGCGCCATCGCGTCCATCACCGAGCGAAAGGTCGATTGCGCCGACAGCACCTTGTCGGCGAGACCCGGTGGCAGTTCCGCAATCGTGGTCATGATCTCACCCCTCACCGCGCACCATGGTGTAGAAATCAACCTTCGTCGCAGCGGTCTCGGCCGCCGCCTGCGTGCGCCTCGTCATAAGCTGCTCGCGCAACGGGGCGATAACGTCCCGCTCGACCGCTCCGGCGAAATCGCGGGACTGCACCAGCGCATCGCACAGGGCGATCAGCCGCGCCTTCTCACCGTCGCGTCCAAGCGTGTAACCGAAGCCGACCTCGCCGCTCGCAAGCCGGACCGCCGCGCGGGACACCGTGGCTTCGCCGAG
>NZ_JALBHA010000885.1:0-1403 GCF_023006445.1 Bradyrhizobium sp. SHOUNA76 | reverse complement strand
GTGCGGAACGGCTCCATCGCGGCGGCGACTTCGCGCTCGGTGAGGCCATGACCGGTGTCGCGGATGCGCAGCGCGATCTCGCCGCGGTCGGACAGCGCGGTCGAGACGATGACCTGGCCGCCGGCGCTGGCGAGCCGGATCGAGTTCGAGATCAAATTCATGGTGATCTGCCGCATCGCGCGCGCGTCCACGCTGACCTGCGGCAGCGCATGGGCGAGCGAAGTGCGGATGATGATGCGCTCGCGATTGGCCTGCGGCTGCATCACAGTCACGCAAGCTTCGACGAGATCGTTGAGGTTGAGGTTGGCGAAGTTGAGGTCGAGCTTGCCGGTCTCGATCCGCGACAGCTCCAGCAAATCGTCGATGATGGCAATGACGCGCTCGCCGGAGGCGCGGATATCCTTCATGTATTCGCCGTAGCGCTCGTTGCCGAGCGTGCCGAAACGCTCGGAGATCATCACCTCGGCAAAGCCGATGATGGCGTTGAGCGGCGTGCGGATCTCGTGGCTGATCCGCGCCAGCATGTCGGCTTTCGCATTGGCCGCACTGTGGACCAGGCGGCGGGCCTGCGTCAGCTCGCTCTCGCCCTTCTTGCTCTGGGAGAGGTCGCGGAACACGGCGAAGAAGTTCGGCCCGTCGGGCCGGGTGCGGCCCATGATCATCGCGAGCGGAATGACGCCGCCCTTCTTCTCGCGTCCGAGCACTTCGCGGCCGTGGTCGAGCAGGCTCGCAATGTCCTGGCTCTTCAGGCTTTCGAAATAGTCGGCGACGATCTGCTGGCTCTCGGGCGCGAACAGCGTCACCAGATTCTGCTCGATCAGCGCCGTGCCGTCATAGCCGAACAGCGCCTCGGCGCTGCGGTTGCAGGCGTGGATGTTGCCTTCGGCATCGAACATCACGATGCCCTCGGCGGTGGTGTCGAGGATCGCGGCGAGATCTTCCGCCTCGGTTTCGCCAGCCGCGGGCTCGATTTCGTAAGGAAAGGATTCCGGGACAATGGTCTCGGCGGCAATCGCCTCGGCGACGACAGGCTCGGCAATGCCGGGCGCGGTGACGACAGGTGCAGCCTGCGGCAGCGCGCAGATCAGCGCGTGCGCGCTCTCGCCGTCCCAGTCGATCGTGTGCAGATGCGCTTCGGTGGTCGCAAGCGGCGCTTCGCCGTTCGCAACCATCGCGCTGATCGTGACAGGCGTGCCGGCTTGCGAGGTGCTGCTGGCCGAGGACACGCCGGGCTCGACATAGAGCGCATCGAGCCCGCCGGCATGCTCCAGCGCGCTCACGTTGGCGTAGCCCATGCGCGCGAGAAACGCCGCGTTGGCGTAGAGCAGCCGGTCGAGCCGGTAGATCAGGATGCCGGTCGGCAGCAAGTCGAGCAGCGTGCGGTCGCGCGCACTGGCGCCGCG
>NZ_JALBHA010000884.1:0-1404 GCF_023006445.1 Bradyrhizobium sp. SHOUNA76 | reverse complement strand
CTCTCCGGCACCGTGCCGCAAGCGGGTGTCGCGTTGATTGCCTCTGGGCGGCTTGCGATGCTGTACCAGCTGGCGTTCGAGGCGCTGTCGGTGACCGCCGGGCCGGTCGATGCGGATGAGGCCGTTCGCCGCGGCCTGTCGATGGCGGCTGCGGCGATCTGGACGAAGTCAAAGGAATCTTGAGATGACCGTTCCCTTTCCGCCGATGAAGCGGCCGCTGGTCGCGATCCTGCGCGGCGTCAAGCCCGAGGAGACGGAGGCCATCGTCGGCGTGCTGATCGAAGCCGGCATGACCGCGATCGAGATCCCCCTGAACTCGCCCGATCCATTCCGCTCGATCGCAACGGCCGTGAAGCAGGCGCCTCCGGGCGTGCTGATCGGCGCAGGCACGGTGCTGGCCACCGCAGATGTCGATCGCCTCAACGACGTCGGCGGCAAACTGATGGTCTCGCCGAATGTCGACACGCAGGCGCTCGTGCGTGCACATCAGTACGCGATGGTGACGCTGCCCGGCGTGTTTTCGCCGACCGAGGCGCTGCTTGCCGCACGCTCCGGCGCATCGGGATTGAAATTCTTTCCGGCGAGCGTGTTAGGTGCCCCCGGCATTGCCGCGATCAAGGCGGTGCTGCCATCAGGCGTGATGATCGCCGCCGTCGGCGGCGTCTCCGACCAGAACTTTGCAGAATATATCAAGGGCGGCGTGACCGCCTTCGGGCTCGGCTCGAGCCTCTACAAGCCCGGCATGAGCGCAACGGATGTGGCCGCTCGCGCAAAGGTGACGATCGCGGCTTACGATCGGGCGATTGCGAAAGACTGAGCCGCCAATAAACAAGCCGTGATGCCGTCACCGTCGCGCGTTATCCTATCTTGCGTGACCAGCGAGATCAGGAGACCGATATGGCGATCAACAACGTGGCCGATCTGTTCGTGGCAACGCTCGAACAGGCCGGCGTCAAGCGCATCTACGGCATTGTCGGCGACAGCCTGAACGCCCTGACCGAGGCGCTGCGCCGCCGTGGCACGATCGAATGGATCCATGTCCGCCACGAGGAGGTCGCCGCGTTCGCCGCCGCCGGCGAAGCGGAGATGACCGGGAGCCTTGCGGTGTGCGCGGGCTCCTGCGGCCCCGGCAATCTGCATCTGATCAACGGGCTGTTCGACGCGCATCGCAGTCGCGTTCCCGTGCTGGCGATCGCCGCGCAGATCCCGACGGCCGAGATCGGCGGCGGCTATTTCCAGGAGACGCATCCGCAAAACCTGTTCCGCGAATGCAGCCATTATTGCGAGCTGGTCTCCGACCCGAGCCAGCTTCCCTTCGTGCTGGAGAACGCCATCCGCGCAGCCGTGGGCCTGCGCGGCGTCGCCGTCGTCGCCATGCCCGGCGACGTCGCGTTCCGCAGCCCG
>NZ_JALBHA010000883.1:0-1406 GCF_023006445.1 Bradyrhizobium sp. SHOUNA76 | reverse complement strand
CGCCCGTCGGCCGCGCGCGCGAATTTGGGCAGGTAAGCCCAGGCCGCAAACGAGGCGCCGCCGAGCAGCAGGCCGCGCCGCGAGGTGAGGAGCCGGTTCTCGACGCAATCGATCATCGTCATCTCCGCTGCATTTCCGGCGACATCAGCAGCAGCGCCAGCGCCTGCTGGCGCGACTCCGCGCGCTCGACGGCTCGCCGCGTCTCGATGGAGGCCGCATCGGCTGCCGCGAACTCCAAGAGGTCGAGCGGATCGATATTACTGCCGAGCCGCGAGCCAATCTGCGCCGCGATGTCGAGCCTGAGCTTCATGCCCTCAGGCGCGGCCCAGGCTGCATTGGTGTCGGGAAAGCCGTTGGGCCCGGCCGGCGACCACAGCGGTTGCCCAAGCAAATTGAGGCCGTTGAGATAGCGGCTCGGATCCTCCGGCACGCGCGCGAGCAGCCGCCCGCTCGCGACGAGGAAATCGTAAGGACTGCGCATCTTGGTCAGCGGCGCTTGCCACGCTTCATCGGAATCGACCAGCGCCATGGCAAGCGCCTTGAGATCGCCGTCGGTCTTGACGAAGACATCACGCAGGCGCGCGACCAGCGCCGGCGGCGGATCGTCGGCGACGAAGTGGCGGACGAATTTGGTGGCGATGAAGTTCGCGGTCGAGGGATGCCGCGCGATGTCGGCGAGCGCGGCCTCGCCCTGCGCGAGCCCCGTCGGCTCATAGGTCTTGCCGAGGAGCAATTGCGGACCGGGCTGGTGCGCATTGCTGTTGAACACGAAGGAGCCGGGGGGCCCGAGCTGCCCTTGCCGGCCCGCGAAGGTCCAGCCGGTGATGATGCGCGCGAGTGAGGTGACGTCGTCCTGCGTGTAGCCTCCGCCGACGCCGAGCGTATGCAGCTCCATGATCTCGCGCGCGAGGTTTTCATTGAGCCCGCGCTTGCGGTTCTGGCCGGCGCGCGAATCCGGACCGAGCGATTGCTGGTTGTCGAGGAAGAACAGCATCGCCGGATGCTGCTCGACGGCCCGGAGCATGTCGGTGAAGCGCCCGAGCACGTGCGGCCTGATCGCCTCGCGCTCGAACGCGCCGGCCCATATCCGCGCCAGCTCGCCCTTGCTCGCGGAGATGCAAAAATGGTTGGACCAGAACACGACGAGACGTTCGGTAAAGCCGCACGCGGCCAGGGTCGCGCGCTGCAACCGCGCCAGCGCCTCGGCGCGAAATGTTTTCTGGATAACGTTGAGCGGCTGCGGGGCCGGCTTTGCGGCCGGCGGCGCGGCCGCGTTGGGCTGCATCGCCTCTGGCCTTACCGCATCGTCCGCCGGCTTAGCCTCCGTCATCTGGCCGGCGATCTCGGTTGCTGCCGCGTTCAGCGAGAGATTGCGGCGGAGGGCGGGCTTCTGTTCGGTCGGCGCC
>NZ_JALBHA010000882.1:0-1409 GCF_023006445.1 Bradyrhizobium sp. SHOUNA76 | reverse complement strand
GCCGAGGTCCGCCGCGGCTACGAGGATCCTCCCACCTACATCATCAGGCACCAGGGTGAGCCCACCATCATGCTCGCAGCGGTGATGCAGGAGGGCTGGAATGGTCTGGCGCTCGGCAAGGCGCTGGAGGAGAGGTCCGCAGCCATCGCCCGGACGCTGCCGCTCGGGATGTCCCTGGCCAAGGTCAGCGACCAGGCCGTCAACATCACCTCGGCGGTCGACGAGTTCATGATGAAGTTCGCAATGGCGCTCGGCGTGGTGCTGCTGGTGAGCCTGCTCAGCCTCGGCTGGCGCGTCGGCATCGTGGTCGCGGCTGCCGTTCCCCTGACGCTCGCCGTCGTGTTCCTGATCATGCTGGAGACCGGCCGGTTCTTCGACCGCATCACGCTCGGCGCCCTGATCCTGGCACTCGGCCTCCTCGTCGACGACGCCATCATCGCGATCGAGGTGATGGTGGTGAAGATGGAAGAGGGCATGGACCGCATCTCGGCGGCCGCCTATGCGTGGAGCCACACCGCGGCGCCGATGCTGTCGGGAACGCTGGTGACGATCGCAGGCTTTTTGCCGGTGGGTTTCGCCCGCTCCACCGCCGGCGAATATGCCGGCAACATCTTCTGGGTCGTGGGCTTTGCCCTCATCGTCTCCTGGATCGTCGCGGTGATCTTCACGCCCTATCTCGGCGTCAAGATGCTGCCCGCGATCAAGCCGGTCGAAGGCGGTCACCACGCCATCTACGGCACGCCCAATTATCAGCGCCTGCGCGGGCTCATCACCTTCGCGGTCCGCCACAAGTTCGTGACCTGCAGCGTCGTCGCCGTCGCCTTCGCGCTTTCCGTCGTCGGCATGGGCGGCGTCAAGCAGCAGTTCTTCCCGACCTCCGACCGCCCGGAAGTGCTGGTGGAGGTTCGTCTGCCGGAAGGCACCAGCATCGAGACGACGACCGCCACCGTCGAGAAGCTCGAGGGCTGGCTGCACGATCAATCCGAGGCCAAGATCATCACGAGCTATGTCGGTCAGGGTGCGCCGCGCTTCTTCTTCGCGATGGCGCCCGAGCTGCCCGATCCGGCCTTCGCCAAGATCGTGGTCCTGACGCCTGATGCGGAAGCGCGCGAGGTTTTGAAGCACCGGCTCCGACAGGCCGTGTCGCAGGGCCTTGCAGCCGAGGCCAATGTGCGCGTCACCCAGCTCGTGTTCGGACCCTACACGCCGTTCCCGGTGGAGTTCCGGGTCATGGGACCCGATCCCGCGCAATTGTATGCGATCTCTCAAAAGGCCCTCGAGATCATGCGCGGCGTTCCGGACGCGCGGCAGGCAAATCGGGATTGGGGCGATCGCACGCCCGTGCTTCGCTTCGTCCCGGATCAGGACCGGCTGAACCTGATCGGCCTGTCGCCGGCCGAGGTGGCCCG
>NZ_JALBHA010000881.1:0-1410 GCF_023006445.1 Bradyrhizobium sp. SHOUNA76 | reverse complement strand
CGCGAGGCGGGCCGGATCGCGGGCCGCGTGAGGATCGTGGCGAGCGCAGCTTCAAGCCGCGCGGCGACCGTCCGAATTTCGATCGCGGTGATCGTGCGCCGCGCGGTGATCGCCCGGAGCGCAAATTCGGCGGCGAGCGAAAGTTTTCGCGTGGTGCACCGGATCGTGGGCCGCGCAAGGATTTTGGTGGCCGCGACCGCGGCGAGGACAAGCCCTGGCAGAAGCGCGACGACCGTCGCGATGGTGGCCGCGGCGAAGACCGTCCGCGCTTTTCGCGCTCGCGCGACGACCGTCCGTCGGGTGATCGTCCGTTCCGTGACCGTCCGAAATTCGATCGTCCGCGCGAACGCTCCGAAGGCCGTTCCGATTGGCACGAGCATCCGCGCAGCGAGGGCCGTTTCGGTGATCGTCCGCGCCGTGAAAACGAGGACGATAGCAGGATCTTCGAGAAACGCCCCGCCTTCGGTGGCCGCGGCGCCTATCGCGAGCGCGACCGTGATTTTGACCGGCGGCCGCGCCGGGAAGAAGAGTCGAAGCCGAAGAAGGCCGGCGAGCGCATCGCCAAGGCGCTGGCGCGTGCGGGGCTTGCCTCGCGCCGCGACGCCGAGGAAATGGTCACGCAGGGCCGCGTCACCGTCAACGGTCGTGTCATCAACTCGCCCGCGCTCGACATCACCAAGAACGACGTCGTCCTGGTCGACGGCAAGCCGTTGCCGGAGCGCGAGCGCACGCGGCTGTTCCTCTATCACAAGCCGCGCGGGCTGATGACCACACATGACGACCCCGAGGGGCGTCCGACCGTGTTCGACAATCTGCCGGAAGGCCTGCCGCGGCTGATCAGCGTCGGGCGGCTCGACTTCAACACCGAGGGCCTGCTGCTGCTCACCAATGACGGCGGGCTCGCGCGCACGCTCGAGCTCCCCGATACCGGCTGGCTGCGCCGCTACCGCGTTCGCGCCCATGGCGACGTCACCCAGGCGCAGCTCGACGAGCTCAAAAATGGCATCGAGGTCGAGGGCGTAAAATACGGTCCGATCGAAGCGACGCTGGAGCGCGACCAGGGCGCCAATGTCTGGCTGGTGTTTGCGATCCGCGAGGGCAAGAATCGTGAGGTGCGCAATGTCTGCGCCCATCTCGGGCTCGAGGTGAACCGGCTGATCCGTGTGTCCTACGGTCCGTTCCAGCTCGGCGAGGTCCCCGAAGGCCAGGTCGAGGAGATCAAGTCGCGGGTGCTGCGCGACCAACTCGGCGACAAGGTGATCGAGAAGGCGGGGGCGCAGTTCGACGTGCCGCAGAAGTCCGCTTCAAGCGACGACGATGCGCCGCGCGAGACGAAGCCCGTCAGCAAGCGCGGCGTGATCAACGACCGCAAGGGCCGCCGCGTGCTGGTGCAGCGCACCTGCAGCGAGG
>NZ_JALBHA010000880.1:0-1417 GCF_023006445.1 Bradyrhizobium sp. SHOUNA76 | reverse complement strand
GCCGGTCCCGGCGGTGATCGCGGCGGTCGTGGCGGCCCGGGTGCAGGTCCGCGCGGACCGCGCTGATAGACCTACCGCATTTAGCAAGATTTCAGTTTACGATGACGCGGGCCCCTGGCCCGCGTTATTGTTTGTGAGCGGTGCCTTTCTGGGACGGGGCACTACCTATGCGGCACCAGCGCGAGCGAACCGTAGATGGCCTCCCCTTTCCCCGAGCGCGGCTTGGCACGGCTACGCCAGATCTGGCAGCAGCCGTTCGCGCTGGCTTTGATGGGGATTGCGCTGTGCGGCTGCTCCTTCGATCTGGGATCGCTGATGCCGGATAAGGACAAGCCTCAGGAAGCACCCAAGGCGGCCGCGCCCGCCGAGAGCGCGGTGAGCGCCGGCAACGTCACCGAAGCTCAGGCCCACACCGCAAAAGCGCAAGCCCTGGCAAAGTCAGGCGAGACCGCGGCAGCACTCGACGAGTTCAATCGCGCCGTCGGACTCGATCCCTATAATGCGCAGGCGCTCTATGGCCGCGCCCTGATCTACCAGGGCAATAACCAGCACGATTTCGCGATCGCCGATTTCACCGCTGCGAGCGGGCTCAACCCGCAGAAGGTCGACCCCCTGCTCGGCCGCGCCACCAGCTATCTCGCGCTCGGCAAGGTCAAGGAGGGCGTAGCCGATCTGGATGAGGCCTCTGAGGCCGATCCGCACAACGCGCAGGTCTGGACCACGCGCGGACAGGCCTATGAACGGTTGGGCGACAAGGCCAAGGCGGCGGCGTCCTACACCAGGGCTGTCTCGCTTCGCCCACGCGACGACGCCGCGCGCAGCGGCCTCGCCCGCGTCGGCGGCTGACGATTTGGGCGCAGCGAAGCCGCTGTCTTAATCGGGGGTGGCGCTCTTCGGCAGAACCGAGTGGAACATCGACTTCATGCCCGAGAGCATCTCGTCGGCGACATTCGTCTTCTTCGGCCGCGGCAAGGAGGCGCCGGCGTCGGCGCGCAGATCGAGCGGCGGCGCGATCATCGGCACGGGAATGTCAGCCGGCGGCGTCATCCGATTCGGATCGTCGTTGCTGACCGAGGCCGTGTAGGGCGGATTGGCCGACGAGGAGCCATCACTGCCATAGGCCTCGGATGAGGGCGTCGATACCGTGATCGGCGGCGGCAGCGGACGGACCGTAGCCGGCTCCATACTGATGACCCGCGGGGCCTCCGGCGTGCGGGCGGCCTCCCGCACCGCAGGCTCTGGCGGCCTCTCGGCTGATTTGGCCTCGGACGGCCGAACCTCGGCGGGCTTGGTTTCGGAAGATCTGGCCTCAGCCGACTTGCCTTCGGACGACTTGCCTTCAGCCGACTTGCCCTCAGGCGACTTGCGCAGGCGCTCGATGGCGGCACGCACCAGATCGTTGGCGTCGGGGGCCGGG
>NZ_JALBHA010000087.1:0-16783 GCF_023006445.1 Bradyrhizobium sp. SHOUNA76 | reverse complement strand
GATCTCATGACGCGGGAGGAAGCCGCGCGCATCGACGTGCCCGTGCTGATCGCGGTCGGCAGCGCCGACGACGTGGCCGGCTCCGCCAGCGCGCTCGGCGCCATCATTCCCGGCTCTGAAGTGCTCGATATTCCGAACCGCGACCACATGCGCGCGGTCGGCGACAAGGTCTACAAGACTGGCGTGCTAGATTTCTTGTCACGGCGGCGGTGAGGCACAAAGAGCCACAAGCAGACATCTCGCGACAGCTATGTGGCCAGTCTTTCGAGAAGTGTGTGGACCGCGAATGCTATCATTGGAAGCACCACGATCGTCATCAGCAATCGTTGCTGCACAAAATTGCCCTTGCTGGTCGTCCCTGGGAAACATCTCCCAAGTCATTCGCTCCCACAAATCGCGGCGTTGCTCGAATATGCAGCACGTGGGCCGACCAAAGCCAAGTGAAGGCGGTGGGGTGAGGGAGGCTCCTCCACACGTCAGCTATGATATGTTGTGCCTTTCTTCATCGCAGGGGAGAGATTGACGTGTCCGAGACCCAGAAGCTGACGCCCGCACTCTCGACGCCTGAGCGCGACCTGCTGGGGCGAGAAGTATATAAACGACTGGCCGACAGAGCGGCTGGCCGCATCAAAGACCTCGATGTTGACGCCATCCTTGCCAAAGGAATGGGGCTATTCCAGAAGCGCTCAATCTCCAATGTAGGGCAATTCGGAGTTGATGGTCTAAAGACGCTCTTCTTGCTGCTTCTCCTTTTCGCGATCCCCGCGGACGACTGCTCCGCGCAGACACCGCCGCCGCCAGTCGACGAACATGCGTTCGAGCGCGTGCAGCCGACGGTCGTGAAGAGATTGGCGACCCGCTTTTCGCTAGGCGCATTCGTCGGCCGCTTCGAGGAGACGCCGCTCGGCGCAGTCCGCGAAGCCGTGGGTGAAGGGACCATCCAACACCAGGGCGACGCTGGAGGTAGCATCTATTGGCTGTGTTATGGGCGCGCGCAGCATCGATTATGGGTCGTGTCCAGCGGAGAGATGGGCGGCCCGGACCATCTCGTCACAGAGATCGTGGAAGAGCTCACCGAGAAAGACACCAAGACCTCGACCGATTGCGCCATCATCCCGGAAAAGTTCGCGCCCCTCGTCTTCGACGGCAAGCTGCATTTGGGTATGTCGCGTTTGGAGGTAGTCACGGCGCTGGGACCGCCGTCGAAGTCGGAAGCTGCTCAGATGGTGTATTCTCACGAAGGAAAGCTCGCAGACGGTTTCGATGAGACCGCATGGTTCATTCTCCGATTTCGTGAGGAAAAGCTCGTGTCCATGCGCGGCGGCAAGACCACGACGAATTGAAGTGGCTGCGAGCAGCGTTCAAGCCTCACAGCGTGATGCAAGCGAGTCACGCTCGCTCACAAAAGCTACTCGCTTGCGCCGTCCGCTACGGGGTCACTTGCGGGCGTTGGCCCGAGCGCCGCAGGCGGCGACGGGTAGCTCTGGCTGCCGGCGCGTGGATAGCGCTAAGGCGTGTCGAGCGTCGAGCGCGTCATGTTGTCGTACACGGTGAACGACCAGAAGTTCTCTTCCGGAATGTCCTTGGGCAATCACCTTGCAGGTTTTGGTGCCTTCCAATTAATTCCTCCCCGCATCGGTCATTGCCAGCAGATATTGCGGCCCGATGCCGGGCAGGCGCCTCGCTATCGCGGGCGTGATGCCGGTGACGCCGTAGAAGAAATGGTGCGCGCATCCAAGGTCCGGTAGCCGTAACGGGGAATGGCTTGCTCCCTCACGTGTGATCTCCGGATTCGCGTCTCGAACTCGTAGCCGCTCACGAACAGGAAGTTGAACCATGACGAGTTAGGAAAATAGAACCAGCTTGGGCCGCGTGGGACCATGAACAGGGCGCGCGAGGTCGCATTGGCGAGTGCGAGCGCCTCGGTCATGATCTTCTTTATGCTCGCGTCGGGCGCGAACGGCTTGCCCTTCACGATGCCGATGGCGGCGACCGGCCTCATCAGCTCCGCGTCGAGCTAGCAGGCCAATCGTTCTCTCATTTCAGGGTAGCTAGTTCGGCGGCGCTTTGGACCCGCCATCGTCCGGGAACGTATGCGATTGCTGCGCCCTTCCCAGTACTTCGCCCGCAGCCGACTTAACCGTCACCTCATATTGGTAAACACCGGGGTTGCAAGGCCCGAACGTGCGAAGAGCGCCAGCCGGAAGGATGCCATTCTTTGGCAGGGGAACTTCCTGGCCGCCGTATTCTTGGTCAGCTTGGGTCAGCTGCACGAGGATTGAAGCCGCTCCTTGCGGAACGTCCTTTAGTCGGATTTCTGGATTGTCGAAGAGGCTAATGCAGGGCCTTGAGTTGAGAAACGAGAAGCTCATTGTCATTCCTGCAGTAGCCTGCCGTGAGACCAGGCCGTGCTGGACCTGTTGTCGCGCGGCCGTTTGGGCCGCTGCCGACGTGGCCCAGATCAGGACCAAACTCGTGACTGAAATTGCTCTCATTGGCTTCGATAGCACAGGCCGAGAGATGAGTCTGATCTATTCTCGATCGGTCGCTCCCTTCCAGGGGTGCCGATGTTGGAGTGCCCGGTGAGGGTCACAAGCGGCGATCGATGTGGGCGCGGCCCCGCGTCTGGTTTGCCGCCGATAGCGGGCGCAACAATAGGGTCAGCATGTTTCGATTAAGGGCCAACAGGCGACATCGACTAAGATTGCGAGCTGATGTGCGCGCTCCCGTGACACTTAAAGGCCGCCTTATCAGCCTCTAGCAATTCGACGGCGCATCGGATCATCGCTAGGCTAAGCGCGTCCATTCCCGGTGATATCAACACGCGGAGCTGCTCAATCTTGTTGTCTATCTGGTCGCACTTGTCGCACATGTGCATCCCGCGGCTTGGAGGCGGGAGCAACAGCTCTCAGTCACCGATAGTAGCCCAGGGATCCGAAAAGGTGATTAAGCTTAAAGCCGCTCTTCCAGCGGCGTTCCTAGAAAGCCACATGGAAATCACGATCAGCCGCTAAACGTCGCGTCCAATGGCCTTCCATCTCGAGCAAAAACGTCGCCCGCTTAAATAAAGCGCAGGCGGCGGCTGACCAGCCCCGGGAAGGTGAGCAAAACCCCGGTGCTGACACAAATTGCACATCCCTAGCGTGAGGTCTGAGCAAAATCGCACACTAAAGCAGACCACGTGAGCCGTGAAGCGACCTTACTCGTTCTCGACTTCACAGGCAGTGTTCACACCGGAAGAATGAGACCCTGCTGCGCAGTCCCATGGCGCCGATCGTGCCGAAAGGACTGGCCGTTTGGACTATGGTGTATTCTATACCCTGATGTTGTACGAGGTGCCCTTCATTTCGTTTTCGGCGGGCGCAATTCGCTGTTGGTCCAGGCTTGAAACTCCGGGACCTGCATTGGATCAATGTCGTCGCACTTGATACACCAAAACTTACGACCGCCTGTCTTGACGATCACGAAGTGCATCGGCTTACCGCAGTTCGGGCAGATCGGGCGGAGAGAGTTTTTTGGCATGGCTACTCACGCTGAAAAGGCGCGAGTCTTCTGCTCACAGTCGTCGGATAGCTGCCGAAGATGGGCCGACGATAGAACCACGTTAGTTAACTATTGTGACCGCTGCATCAAAAAACGAATGACTACGTATAGTTAGGTAGCCACCCTGGTGCAACGGAGAGGTCATTTCCTTCGGTCGCCTCGACCCGAGCGGATCGCTTCGCGTCCTCGTCCGCCAATAGTCGCCGCCCGCAATCTCAGCCTAGATACTCTGATCTGATCGCGCAGCTGATTCAATCGTCCAACTGAGTTCTTAAGTTAGCCGCCGTCGCAGCGACGGCTGCAATTCGCACTTCGGTGAGGGCTGCAATGCGAGGTCGACGGCGGCTTAAATGCGCCGCTGAGAGAGCTCATTTGAGGATCTCGGGCTACTATAATGGGACTGAGGTCCGTTCTGGACGAGCGTCGTTTAAGTACGGCTACAACCCCGATGCTGTACCGGAGATTAGACCCGTCCACCTTGTCGGCCATTCCCTGCGCCTTCATCTCTCTGACAGCATTTCAGCTTGCCGGCCGAATGAAAGAGGCCGCCTGAGGTGGCCTAGCACTCGTCCTTGTCGCTGTGATGAAGATTAAAAGCTCTGTCGTACTTGTCTCGGGCTTCGGTACCAACGCTGTATCGGCCGGGCCACCATGAATGTGGTGGATTGTAGTTGTCGTTCTCAGCGTCTGCCCTGGCTTTCTCGCCTAGCTTCTCGGGCGTCCAAAGGGACATTGATTTATCTTTACCCCACATCTTGGTCCTCACTGACCATCCTCGACGATGACTTTGCTGCGGCCCATGGCGCCGGCAGCAATTTGAAACGAAGTGCCTATCGCCCAACAGCATGCCACCATAACGCTGAATCCATCCCGCATGATGTGGTCAAAGACAATGATGCCAACGGAGAGAAACACCGCTGTCGCGGCAAAGAAAGTTCCGGCTCCGCTAGCTATCGCCGCCGCGTCGGTGCCAAAGCTCCATTCTCCCGGTCTGGTGGCTTTTACTGTCTGCGCAAGACGGCTAGGCAGATCGATGCCCACGAAGAAGGCAAAGGCCCCGTAAAGCATCATCAACAAGACGATCCATTCGTTTCGAAAAAAATCATTTTCCATGCGCATCATTCCTACGGCCACGTACAGACCGCCCGCGGCCCCGACCATGGCAAGTCCGATTCTTTCAAGAATGTGCGCCAATTTGATCAGCACGGAGCGGGCGAGCCACGTCGCGGCGACGCGAGCGTACTTCGCCAACTTTCTCTCCCCAAACGACAAAGCGCTAACAACAACTGCAACGCTCATTCTCATGATATTCTCCTTTCTTACTTTCAAATTGGTCGCCCAACGCACGCAGGCACCACCGAGCGCATCGTGATGCGATTTGAAGTTCATGTTCAGGATGACGTGTGCCTACCGACGGCACTGGGCTGCCATTTGGTGGAAGCGGCGACTTCGGTGCGTCGCCGTTTTGGGGCAGCTCTCTCGGACAAACAATCCGCTCGGCCAAGCCAACAAGCTACGCCGTTTCCGTTCGAGCGCCTAATGAATAACTTCCGCATCGGGGCAAATTTCATTGCGATACCCATCGAGGTCGTATGCCAACTTGCAAGACGTCAGTTCGCGCCAACCTCTCGTCGATCAGTCTGAGGTCGGCATGATGCTCACGAGCCCAACAGCATGCGCCTTGGAGAGCCAGAGCCGATTGGAATCAGTAATGGGGGCTGCGAGGTCAGGGCTGGGTTTGGTCGATGACCCGAATAAAAGAAACAGATTGCTATTCGGGCACAAAGAGCGCACCGTTGCGAGTGTTCGATTGTGACGCTGGCGCGGAGCTGTACTCCAGCGGGACGAAGCGTAGAAAAAGAAAAATAGCTTCAGCACTCTCCACTCACTGTGGAGGCGAATTGAGTTTTCAATCGGAACGCATTTGCCCGAAGAGCTGAATGGCGTCGCTTGCACCCGGCGACATCGTCCCTGTGCTAGTGGTTACGGCGGCACCTCGCGGCCAATCTGCGAGAATGATCATGGTGATGACCCGATCGGGGAGCGAAACGGTAGTGTTCAAGCACTTCCGGATCGCAAGCGCTGAACGACTATTACCGGCCGGCTCATATGAGGTTATTACCGAAGAAGAGTCGACGGAAGGCTTGTCGTTTCCGTCCTTTCGGCCCGTCGCCACCATGATGAAGGTGCCTGCGCCGCCATCCCGCAGCCCTTCAGTCGAGATGGTGACGATCAGTTCGGTTGATCTTTCGGATGGCTGGGAGCCGATGCGATGGCGTGATGCGCCTGTCGACCTCGACAAGCATCGCGATAGCGCCGCGCCGAACACTGACTTTCGCCGAACCCCGGCGGAGATTGAACCCGGTGCCAAGGTGTTGCTCGGTCGGCTTCTGCACCTCGAACCTGAGTTGCTCGCGACACCTGCGAAGCCAAGGACGAGCGCGCTTCCGGAGCTGAAAGTGCCCGGCCGCGACCTACGGATCGATGTTTGCCGCGGCATCGCGCTCTGGTGCATCTTTCTGAACCATATCCCCAACAACATCGGAAGCTGGCTGACGCTGCGGAATTACGGCTTCAGCGATAGCGCGGAAGTGTTCATGTTCGCCTCGGGTGTGACCTGCGCGATCGCGTACGGCAAGGCGCACGAGCGCGGCGGATGGACGGGCGTGCTCGGCCGTACGCTGCAACGTAGCTGGGACATTTACGCCGCTTTTCTGCTGCTCATTCTTGCTTGCGCCGTGATGGTTTACCTCGCAGGCGGCGGCCGGCTTGCCGACGAGACCAACACGCGCATTCTCTTGGAACATCCGGGAGCGACGTTCGCGCAAGCGGCGATCCTGCAATACCGTCCTGTCAACACCGACGTCTTGCCTCTCTTCGTGATTTTCCATCTTTTGTTCGCGCCACTGCTGTGGCTGATGCTCCGAGTGCCGAACGTGGCACTCGGCGCCTCGCTCTTGCTTTATGCGTCGGTGCATCTTTTCGGCTGGACCGTTCCGGCGTGGCCGAACAACACTTGGTTCTTCAATCCGCTTGCTTGGCAGTTGCTGGTTGTGCTTGGTGCGTGGTGTGTCACGGAGGGCAAGAAGTTCTGGCCGCGGTTGAGCTCACGCTTGGCGCTTGGACTTGCCGTTTTCTATCTGGCTTTCAGCCTGACTATCGCATTGGGTTGGAGCATCAGGCCACCGGAGGTGCTTGTCCCACAGATCCTGGCGAAGTTGCCTTATCTGGAGGGCAAATCGGACCTCCATCCTTTGCGATTGCTGCATTTTATTGCCCTTGCGATGTTGGCGGTATGGCTCGTGCCTCGCAATTGGCGAGGGCTGTCGACGCCGGTGATGCGCGGGGCGATCCGCTGCGGCGAGAACCCCCTGGCAATCTATTGCCTCGGCGTTCTGCTCGCTCTTGCCAGCCACATAGCGCTGGTCAAAATCTCAGATGAGCTTGCAATGCAGATCGCACTTAGTTTCTTCGGCATCCTGGTGCTGATTACGGCCGCGACGATGCTCAGCTCGATTAGGAGCAAATCAAGGCAACGACAACCGCTCCTGACTTCCGACTTCATTGCAGAGGATGCACCCTGTAACGCATCTCCGGTCCGGCGACCAAACGGTTGATGTCGCGCGAGATGCAAAGTGGGATTGCTGCGGTGGAACCACTACCGTATCGTGGTGATCGAACCACTCCGCGAATCGGCTATCTTACGACGCGGATAGGCTGTTGAACGCCAAGTCCTCGTGGTGTTCATTTTCGATGAAAGCGATCGCTGCTCGCACGAAGCCAAGCGCGACGACTCTTCACCCAATCTCACCGCGCCTTGACGTCGTCGCCAAACCGCCGCGCTAGCGCCGTCAGCACCACGAAGGTCGCAACCCATGCCATCCGCGCGCCGTAGCGGTCGTGCGGCCCGGAGATGACGGCGCAGATGAAGGCGTTGCCGAGCAGCGCCAGCGTCACGGTCGCCGCGAGCAATGTCAGGTCGTCGAGCCGGCGGTTCGCGAGTCCGTTGCCGAGCAGTGCGAGCAGCGCCAGCATCGAGGCGAGCGCCACCGGCACGTGCAGCCAGTTGATCGCGGTGAAGTCGAGCTGCCAATTCTGCTGCCGCGCCGCGCGCATCGGCGCGGCCTGTGCGGGGATGTAGCGCTCGATGATGCCGCGGGTGTGCGGAATCCAGCCATTGGTGCCTTCGCCGGTCGCCACATGCAGCAATTGCTGGCCCATCGCCCGGAACGCCGCGCCGGCCTGCCAGGCCGGATAATCCCTAAGCGACTGCAAGACGATGTAGCCCATCTCCTCGTTCATGCCGTCGAAGCGGCCGAGCGTGTTGAACATGCTCTTGCCCCACAGGAATTCGTCGGCGGTCGCCGGCAGCTCATTGCGATACGGGCAGAGCTTGTAGCGCTCGCGCGGGCAATGATCGCTAAGGTAGCGCGCGACGATGCCGTCCTGCATCATGCGGCCGAAGGCGACGCCGTAGCCGCCGGGCGTCCAGGCAACCTTGCCGGACAGCGCATAATTCGCCGAGACCAGCATCACGCCGCCCACGACGATGGTGAGGCTCGCCTGCGCCAATCCGGCCAGCGGAAGGCGCGCGCCCAGGAACGGCCGCGCCGTCCAGCCCACGGCGCAAAGACCGAGCAGCACGCCGAGCGTGGCGCTGTGAGTCGCGGCGGCAAAGGCGGTGAAGACGAACAGCGCGATCTTTTCCAGCGTCGATGTCCGTTGTCCGCCGACGACCAGCAGGAACAGCGACAGGATCGAGAGTCCGGCGAAGATGTCGGTGAGCAGCATGCTGGCAAGCCAGGGTAGCGCGGTCGATAGGACCAGGCCAAGGCAGATCGCGACGAAGCGGAAGGTCTGCATCATCGAGAGCACGCGAAGGGTGAGCTGCAACAGCCACAGCGCCGCCAGCGACTGGACCGCGAGGTTGATCCAGAAACCAAAACTCTCGCCATAGTGCAGATAGAGACCGAACACCGTGGAGCGGCTGGGGACGAGATAGCCCTCGTACCAGCGCGCCAGATAGCCGCCGGTATCCCATTGCAACAGGGGATAGCCGTTCCAGAACGCCGGCGCGATCATCAGAAGGGGCAGGGCCACCGCCGCCAGGCGCAGCCATAACGTATCAGCGGCGCGCGCGCGCAATTGATCGGTGGTGATGCTCAAATCTGCTCCCGTCCTCGCATGCGACCATGCCCGCAATAACGGTCGGCAGAGAATTCACCAATAGTTTGACGCCGCCCGGCTTGAATTTGGCAAAACTCTGACCACTTTGAGCCGACCTGCCGCTTGGAGGGCATCAGAAGAAACTGTTGTGTTTCAATATCTTGGCATGCCTTCGCGGGGCAGGATGCTGTTCACTCTCAGGCAAGCCCGTCGGGACTTTGTCGCCTAGACTATGCTATAGAGCCGGTAAAGCGGGCCCATTCGAAAGAGCAAATCCCAGAGAGCAAATCCATGGCAGTGCATCAGGTCAATCCGGGAGGAAAGCTCGCATCGCTCGATCCGATATGGGACCGGAT
Source organism: Bradyrhizobium sp. SHOUNA76 (assembly GCF_023006445.1). Taxonomy (NCBI): domain Bacteria; kingdom Pseudomonadati; phylum Pseudomonadota; class Alphaproteobacteria; order Hyphomicrobiales; family Nitrobacteraceae; genus Bradyrhizobium; species Bradyrhizobium sp. SHOUNA76. The sequence goes on along the minus strand of NZ_JALBHA010000087.1, from coordinate 7,718 downwards.
TCGGGGCGAAGCGGAGGACATCGTGCGTCGCGAGCCGGAGCTTGCGACCTTCATCTATTCGGCGGTGCTGCATCACGGCCGCCTGGAGGACTCGGTGGTCCACCGCGTCGCCGAACGGCTCGATCACTCGGCCCTGTCGGGCGACCTCGTGCGCCATACCTATGGCGAGGCGTTGCGCGACGATCCCGATCTCGGGAATGCCTTTCGTGCCGATCTCGTTGCCGTCTATGACCGCGATCCGGCGACCTCGCGCTTCATCGATCCCTTGCTCTACTTCAAGGGCTTTCACGCGATCCAGACCCATCGCCTCGCGCACTGGCTCTATCTGAAGGGCCGCAAGGATTTTGCGTATTATCTCCAGAGCCGCGCCTCCGCGGTGTTCCAGACCGACATCAATCCCGCCGCGCGCATCGGGCGCGGCATCTTCCTCGACCACGCCACCGGCTTCGTCTGCGGCGAGACCGCCATCATCGAGGACGATGTCTCGATCCTGCACGGCGTCACGCTCGGCGGCACCGGCAAGGAGAACGAGGACCGTCATCCGAAGATCCGCCATGGCGTCCTGATCGGCGCCGGCGCGAAGATCCTCGGCAACATCGAGGTCGGCCATTGCGCGCGCATCGCCGCCGGCTCGGTGGTGGTCAAGCCCGTGCCGCACAACGTCACGGTCGCGGGCGTGCCCGCCAAGATCGTCGGTGAGGCCGGCTGCGCCGAGCCGTCGCGCACCATGGATCAGATGATCAACGCGATGGGGCTTTGAGACCCGGCTTTGACCTTGAAAAGGGGCCGGATTTTCCGGCCCTTTTGATCCCTAAATTCTTTGGCAATTGATGCTGGCGGTTCGTCGCGTCTCGTCCTAAAACCCGCCGACCATTTTTTCGATCGGAGACTTGCCGTGGACGTCAAAGAAGTCAGAAAGCTGGACGCATATCTGAAGCGCGTATTCGGCAATCCCAAGATTCGCGTCGTGCCGCGGCCGAAGAAGGACGATTCCGCCGAGGTCTATATCGGCGAGGAGTTCATCGGCGTGCTGTTCGTCGACGACGAGGACGACGATCGCTCGTTCCAGTTCCAGATGGCGATCCTCGAGGACGATCTCGTCGATCAGGAATAGACGATGCGTGCCGGTGCGGTGCTGCGGCCCCGTTCCGGCTCGACAAATTTCAACAGCGCCTTCCGCAAGGCCGTCGGGACGACGCCGAGCTTTTACCGCGCACGGAAGTTCGGCTGATCTGGTCGGCTACTGCCACCGCCGCCACGCCCGGGCGCCCGCCTGTCGCGAACATCCGCAACACGTCGTTGTCGCGTTGGCACGGTTGGCTGCTACGGGATCCAATGGTCCCGCAACGCCGCCCGGCCTCAAGGAACGCATTTGCCCGTTTGCGCGAAATTTTTCAGAACTCCGCCGCAATAAGGCGCGCAAGTGGACGCACCCGGACCGGAATTTCGATAGCATCTAGCTATGCACGCATCGTAATTGCACCCGCCGCCCGCGGCTGCGGCAACCGCGCCGCTACCTTCAATGGGCACGACGGCGCCGCCTGCGCGTTGGGGCTTGCCTTGCAAGGATTTCTCGTCGTTGGTCGCCGGTCGTTTCTCGCGCGTAGCAATCGACTTCTTGTCCTGTACTTTCTCGCACCCGTTATCGTCATTGACGCGATAGCCTGTACGGCAGGTGATCTTCACGCAAGCATCGCCATCGGCCTTGAAGCCGCGATCGCACACCAAGGGGCAGACCCGGCCTGGCTTGGCTTTGATGGCGTCGAGCGCGTCGAAGCTCGCCTGCTTGGCATCGAACTTCGTTCCCGCATACTTGTTGAACAATGTCAGCGAGCGTTGCGATGACGCGTTCCAGTCGCCGTCGGCAGCGACCGCCAGACAGCCGACGCGGCGCAACTCCGACTGAATCAGCTTTGCCGTCTCTTGCGGCGACAGGCTCGGCGGCGTCGAGGTTGGTGCGACAGCCGCAACCTTCGTGGTGTCGGTAACCTGCTGCTTCTCTGTGGTTCGCTCTTCGGCAGCCTGCTTGGCGTCATTTGCCAGCCTGTCGGCGAGCGCCTTCTCTGCGGCCTGCTTGTCGGCCAGCGCCTTGGCCACTGCGGCTTCGGCGTCCTTCCGTCGCTGCTCGGCGGCGGTCACCTTGGCCTCCTCGATCTCCTTAGCCTTCTCCGCCGTTTTCTTGGCGTCCTCAGCGGCCTTGGCGGCCGCAGCCGCTTTCTCCTGCTCGGCTTTCTTGGCCCGCTCGGCCGCGAGCCGAGACTTCTCGTCTTCGGCCTGCCTGGCCTTTTCCGCGGCGGCCGCGCGCGTTTCTTCGGCGGCGATCTTGTTCAGCTGGCCTTTGGCGAGATCGGCGTAGAACCCGCTTGGAAAGCGGTTCAGGAAGGCTGTCCATCCGTCACGCGTGCCCAGCTGAAGCGCCAGTTCGTAGTCGCGCCGGATTTCGGCATCCGGGTTGGCCTGCGGTCCGGCCGCGACAGGCTTGGATGCAACCAGCGGCACGTCATCGCCGCCGAGCGAGCCGTACACATATGGCTCCTGCTTGTAGCCTGTGGTCTTGAGGACGTCGTCGCGCACGAAGCCGAAGGCCTTACGCAGATCGAGGCCCGGCATCGGCAGACGTTCCACGAGCGCCGTGGCAAACGGGCTGTTCTTGGCATCGCCGTCCGAGGCGGTCGAGCCCGCCTTGGCCGCGAAGGCAATCATGGTGTTCGGGCTGGTCGGCTCGACCTTGGCGAGGCCGCGGCCGATCGCACGCGAGGCAACCGTACGCTTCATGGTCTTGGCGAACGGGTTGTCGCGGCAGGCATCCAGGATAACCAGGCGCAATTGCTTGGCCGGCTCGATGGCAAACAGCACCCTGTCGAGCGGGAACGCCTCGTCGAGAACGTCGGTATCGGTCTCCAGGGCGGCATCGGTTGGGATCAGATAGTTGGTGCCGTCGAGTTCGATGCCGTGGCCGGCGTAGTAGATGACCGCGACATCGGCCTCGCGGGCCTTGCCGCCGAATTCGCGCAGCGCCTTGCGCATGTCGACCACGTTCAGGTCGAGCTTGATGTCGACGGCGTCGAAGCCCGCCTTCCTGAACATGCCGCCGACCAGCGCGGCATCGTTCGCGGGGTTCGCCAGCCTCGCCACGTTCTTGTAAGCCGAGTTGCCCATGACGAGCGCGACACGCTTCTCGGCCAGCGCAGCGCCGGTCCCGAACCAGCTCGCAACAATCAATAAAACCAACAGCCGAAGCCGCATTCCAGCCCCCGAATGCAATAGCGTTAGATTAGTCGCACAATGCCCAAGTGCAATCTATGATCGGTGATATCAGTCACACATCGGTGCGGCGATCCGGGCAATCCCGGTACCGGGTCGAAGGAAGCGCAACCTTCAAGTCGATCTCTCTCATGATGCCATTGTGCCCCTATTTTGCCCGGCGGGTCAATGACAGTTCGAAAAATACGAAAATGCTCAATACGAAAATGCTCAATGCCGCCGATGCTTGGCTACTGTGCATGGGGTTGTTTTCGCAGTTTTTGTTTTGGGGGGCACCAGCCCAGCGGATCTCACGGCAGAGCAGGCGGCCGGCTCAGCCCTTCGGCCCGCGCAGCTGCGCGGTCAGCTTGTCCATCGCATCCGCCACGTCACGCCATTGCGACAGCCAGCTGCGCGGAAAGCGGAAGGTGAGGTCGGCGCCGCCGACGCGGCGCTCCGAGAGACACATGCCGGGCGTCGCAGCATCGCGGGTGCAGCGTGCGGTCAGCACCGGGCTTGCAGCGGAATAGAGGTCCTCGCTGCCGTAAGGGGTGTCCGTGCGGAACATCCGCATCGTCAAGCCGTCGACGGGCATCGCCGTGGCCTGGTCGAGGTAGCGCGGATAGATCGTGGCTGTCCGCTGTTCAGGCGCGAGCGCATCGTGATGAGCCGCGATCGACAGGAAGATGCGGTCGATCGATTGCACCGCGGCTTCCACCGTGTCGGCGGTGACGTGCTTCGGCGTGCCCGGCGGTTCCAGCGAGGGATAGAGGAAGTCGAGGTCAATGCGCTCCTGCGGTCCGGAGTGCCGCTGGATCTTCATGCGGATCGCGGTCGTCGGCAGGTTGAACAACGTGCCGCCGACGCTCACCGGCAGCTTGTCCGGGGCGTTCGCGCCGCGGGTGCCCCAGGTCGGCCACAGCAGATAGGCGACGAGCCCGACCGCGCATGCCGCGGCAATCCCGCCGAGCACGATCGGGACGACGTGCGCGCGGGTGCGCGTACGGGGGGACCTAAGGGGAGCTGCCGAAAACACCGTCATGAGCAAGCGCAAATCGAGCCGGACGTCGGCCGGTGGCCGACGAATCAGCGGCGAATATGACACGCGACAGCGATTTCGCGGAGCGTTCCCGGCTGCGGGGAGCGGGGACGGCCCTGCGCGGGAGGGGCGGCGCTGTTAACCTTCCCTTAAGGATAATGTAGCGTTAACCAGCACTATTTGTCACAGGAAGGCACCTCGCGTTGCGTAAGGGCGGACCGTTCCGATGACACCTGAAGCTCTCAATACCTTCTTCTCGATCTGCATTGGTTTCGCGCTCGCGGGCGCTCTCGTGAACGGATACCAGGCGCTGGCGCAGCGCCCCGCGGGCTTCGGCCTGTTGCAGGACGGCGTGGCGCCGAAGACCTTCGCGGCGGTGCCGTTCCTGGTGTTCGCCGCGCCCTTCATCATCATGCGCAACACGCTCCGCGGCATGCGGGTGGAAAGCCGCCGTGCCGAGTTCGTGATGATGGCGACCCTCATCGCGGGCTTCTGGAGCATGATGAGCGGCACCTTCTTCCTGATGACGCTGCGCGCGGCCGGCGTCCTGGGCTGACGCCCGGCAGGACCGTCCACCGGGCGGCCTTTGCCTCTTCGCCGCCGTTTCGCTATGGCTGAGGTCGACGTGACAGGAGACCCCCATGGCGATCTACGAGCTCGACGGGCAGGCGCCCGACCTTCCCGCCGACGGCAATTACTTCATCGCCGAAACCGCCACCGTGATAGGCCGCGTGCGCCTGAAGCCGGGTGCGAGCGTCTGGTTCGGCGCCGTGCTGCGCGGCGACAATGAGTGGATCGAGATCGGCGAGGGCGCCAATGTGCAGGACGGCTCGACCTGCCACACCGATCTCGGCTTTCCGCTCGTCATCGGCCGGAACTGCACGGTCGGCCATAACGTCATCCTGCATGGCTGCACCGTCGAGGAGGGCGCCCTGATCGGCATGGGCTCGATCGTGATGAACGGCGCCAGGATTGGCCGCCACAGCATCGTCGGTGCCGGTTCCGTCATCACCGAGGGCAAGGAATTTCCTGAACGTTCCCTGATCATCGGCTCACCGGCGCGCGTGATCCGCACGCTCGACGACGCCCAGGTCCAGAAGATGGGAAGCGCGGCCAAGTTCTACGTCGCCAACGGTCCGCGCTTCACAAAGGGCCTGAAGCGGATCGGTTGACACATCGGCGGTCTCCCGGCCGCGCCCTCTCGGTTCCGCGCCGTACAAATACCGGTTGAAACTTTAAGCCTCCGCTAGCGCCGCAGCGGTATCGTGGGGTGTTTCAACCAGGGGGGAGCTGCGCCATGGACGCTGCGGCACCGGCATCCGGCCTCGCCGCCGGAACCAATCTATTGAAGAAGTTCGTTCGCTTCGCGCGCGGCACCGACACGCTGACCGTTGCGGAGAAAGTCTACAGCATCGCCGCCTTTCTTGCGATCGTCACCACCTTCCTCATGGTGATGTCGGTCCAGTCGGTGCGGTTGCAGACGACCTATCGTCACATGCATGCGTCCTCGGCCGCTGCAGCGATCAACGTCGGACGCATCAATGCGCTGATCTATGCGATCGTCATGGAGTCGCGCGGCATCTACATGTCCACCGATCGTCGTGCGATGATGCCGTTCGCGGACGGATTGGTCCGGCGCAACCGCGAGCTCGCCGACGCGGTGAAGAACATGGAGCAGACCGTCAGCGACGACGATGCCGAGCAGTTCGCTGCATTCCGCCAGCGCATATCGCAGTTCATCGAATTCCGCCAGGAGCTGGTCCGGCGCGGTGTGGAGATCAGCTCGGCGGCGGCCCGCGAATGGGGCGACAACGACGCCAATCGGACGGTGCGCAGCAAGCTCAACAGCGATATCGAGGCGCTCGAGCGCATCTACCAGCAGCGTGCCCGCGAGGCGGACGAGCTCGCCAATGAGAATCACTACGCCGCCGCCTATCTGTTCGCGCTCGGGCTCGCGGCACTGATCTTCGCTGGCCTGAACGTCGTCGTCATGCGGGGCTCGGTCGTCGGCGCGCTGGCCGACATCACGCAGGCGACCGACCGGATCGCGCAAGGTGACGTCAAGAGCGAGGTGCCGCATTTGCGCCGTCACGACGAGATCGGACGACTTGCGCGCGCCGTGCAGAATTTCCGCGACGCCGTGGCGCGCATCTTCGAGCTCGAGGAGCTCGAGCTCGGCACCGCGCAGGCACGTGACGCGGCGAGGACCGAGCGCGACAACTTCAACGACAAGTACCAGGCCAAGAAGTGGCAGCTTTCGGCCGCGATCAACAGCATGCCGCAAGGTCTGGTCATGCTCGACGGCAAGGCCAATGTGGTTGCGATGAATTCCAACTACCGGCAGATCTACAATCTGCCCGAGACGATCCAGGCTGGATCGTCCCTCGAGGAGATCCTCCGGCACCGGGTCAACAGCGGACTGTTCAGCGGCGACGTCGCGAAATATGTCGCGGCCGTTCTCGATCGCATCGCCAGGCGCGAGCCGACGGCCTACGAGATCGCGTTGAACGACGGCCGCATCATCAAGATCTACGAGCGTCCGATGGACGGCGGCGGCTGGGTGTCGGTGCAGGAGGACGTCACCGAACAGCGACAGCGCGAGCGCATTCTGGAGCGGATGGAGCGCTTCCTCGCCACCATCATAGAGAACGTGGCCGAGGGCATCATCGCCAAGGATGCGCGCAACCAGCGCTACGTCTTCGTCAACAAGGCCGCCGAGAAGATGATCGGCATGTCGCGCGGCGAGATCATCGGCAAGACCGCGCGGGAATTATTCTCCGCGGAGGCGGCCGCATTGATCGAGCGGCGCGATCAGCAGCTCCTCGCGCAGAAGCAGCAGCTCGAGCCGATCGTCGACACCATCGACAACCCCGCGCGCGGCCGCCGCGTGATCTCGGCCCGCCGGGTACAGATCGGCGGTGCCAACGAAGAGTCCCACATGTTCGTGACCATGGTCGAGGACCAGACCGAGAAGATGGTGGCCGCCGCATAGCCATCGGCGCGTGCCGCGGGAGCGGCGCGTCAGCGCCCCTCGGATTCGGCCGCTTCGATCGCACCTGCGGCCTTCTCGTGGCCGGCGGCCCACAGGGCATGGTCGTCGCTGCCGTCGAGGTAAGGATTGGCCTCAGCCGGAATGTTGTCGCGCGCGGCGCGTTCGCCTTCCGCAAAGGGATCGCGATCGGTCATGGTGATTTGCCTCCTCGGCTTTCAAGCTGACGCGACGGCATTTGTTCCGGAACTGGACTTCGCGGCGGCGGTTGACCGGTAAAGGAGAATTTCCGATGCCCGCAACCGCCTCAATCAAGACCATGATCCTGATCTTCGCGCTCGCGGCGGTGCCTGCCGTCGCCTTCGCGCAGGCGACCGGCGGTTCGGCCGGATCGTCCGGAGGCTCTGCGGGGTCGACAGGAGGCGTCGCCAACTCGCCGGCTCCTCC